>JBATAV010000258.1:0-3334 GCA_049662025.1 Paracoccaceae bacterium
CTTTGTGGCCTTCGTGATCTCGGGCGCGCTGGCGGGGCTGTCGGGGTTCATCTTTTTGGCCAAGTTCGGCAACATCACCGTTGTTGCCGGCATGGGGTTCGAGTTGAAGTCGGTGGCCGCGGTGGTGGTGGGGGGCGTTTCCATCATGGGCGGATCGGGGTCGATGCTGGGGGTGCTGATGGGCGCGCTGCTGGTGGACACCATCGACAATTCGCTGACCCGCTGGGATCTGGTCAGCGAGTTCTGGCGCGACGCCCTTTTGGGGTTCCTGATCATGGCGGCGGTCACGGTTGACACCTTTGCCAGCCGCTCGCTGGCGCGGTTGCGGGCAAAGGGGGGACAGGCATGAAGGCGTTGAAATCCTGGGAGGGCGGGTTGCTGGCGATCTTCCTGCTGACGCTGACACTGAACGCCACCTTCGCGCCCGAGTTCCTGACGTTGCAAAACCAGATCAACCTTTTCCAGCTGTCGATCGAAAAGATCATCGTCGCGCTGGTGATGACGCTGATCATCCTCAACGCCGAGATCGACCTTTCCGTCGCCTCGGTCATGGGCCTGTCGGCAGCGACCTTTGGTTATATGGTCAACAATGGCTGGGGCGGGGGCTGGGGCGGGGGCGAGGCGGTGCTGGTCTGCCTGGGTGTAGGGCTGGCGGCGGGCGCGGTAAATGCCACACTGTCGGCGCGCTTCGGCATACCGTCGCTGGTGGTGACGCTGGCCATGCTGATCGCCTTTCGCGGGCTGGCGCGGGTGCTGGTCAAGGACAACTCCTTGGGCAATTTTCCCGGCTGGTTCACCGATCTGGGGCAAAAGGGGCTGATTGGCCCGCTGCCGCTGTCGCTGCTGTTGTTCTTTGTGCTGCTGGGCGTGCTGGGGGTGCTGTTGCACCGCACCGGCTTTGGCCGGCAGGTCGTGGTAATCGGCACCAATGCCGAAGTGGCGCGGTTTTCGGGGGTCAACGTCGGGCGGGTGAAGGCCACGCTGTTCGTGATGTCATCCGGCATCGCGGCACTGGCGGGGTTGCTCTATGCCGCAAGGCTGGGCTCGGTCCGGGGCGACAGTGCGACGGGATTCGAGCTGGACATCATCACCATGGTGTTGATGGGGGGCGTTTCCATCTTTGGCGGCAAGGGCAGCATGGTGGGGGTATTCCTGTCGATTCTGATCATCCTGAACCTGCGCAACGGCATGGCCCTGATGAACATCACCGGCCATATCCAGACCGGGGTGATCGGGATCCTGCTGATCGCTTCGGTCCTGGTGCCAAACATCGTGAACGACCTGCGCGCCCGCCACGCGCGGGGCTGAAAGAGGGAAAAGATGCAGCGCCACGCTTTCAAGATGAGGTTGAACGCCGGCGCCGAGGCCGAATACACCCGCCGCCACGATGCTATCTGGCCCGAGTTGGTAGCGTTGTTGCAGGGCGCCGGGGTGTCAAACTATTCGATCCATCTGGACCGCGAGACCAATACCCTTTTCGGCTATCTGGAGCGGCGCGACGATCACACGATGGACGATCTGCCGTCTCATCCGGTGATGCGCCGATGGTGGGCCTGTATGGGCGACATCATGGCGACCAATCCCGATGGATCGCCCGTCGCCATTCCCTTGACCGAGACTTTCCATATGGCATGAGCGCCCGCCTGCCCTGCGTTCTCATCTGGTTGTTCGCTCGCGGCAGCGGCGCAGGCGGTTGGCGCAGAGTGTGGTCTGGGATTGTTGAACCCGTCAGGCAGCGCGTCGACTCGGTGTTTGGGGCGCCTCATGTGGGTTGGGCAGGGCCGCAGGCCCAGTGGCGCAGGCGTGTCTGGATGGCCCGTTCGGCCTTGCAGGTTGGTTTCGCGGCGCAGGGGGCGAGTGAAGATCTGACGCATTCCCAACCCACGCCGCGTGCGCAAGCCTGTGGTGGTGTCGTTGCGCCCGCCGACCAGGACCCCTACATGGGCCAGCCGGATCGCATCATCCCCCGCGACAGACACGAAACCCCGACCCGCAACAGGCTGCGGGCGGCCATCCGCAGTCGACCGTGACCGGCAAGGCCGGCGCCATGATGCGGGTCGTGCCTCCTTCGGGGCTTTTGGCAGCGGCTGGAGATTGCAGCCTGCCCCGTTCGGGGGCGAACAACCGCAGAGGACTTCACCGCCGGGGCCGCCGCTCAGTCCAGCTTGTGGAAATCCAGCCGATGGAAGACATCGATGTCCTTCAGGGTGATCACGCCCGAGACAATGATCCCCGCCACCATCGCCCAGATCACGGTAGCGATCATCGTGGTGATCCAGGCGCTGCGGCCCACCGTTTCGGTCGCGGGCGCGCCGCGCGGGGTGCCGGGCACCACCTCGCCCACATCGTCTTGCGACACGGTGCGCACCTGCAGGACGATGTAGAAGGTCAGAAACCAGATCACCGTATAGAGGACCAGCGCGCCGGTGATGGTCATGATTGTTCCAACTCCACCAGACAGCCGTTGAAATCCTTGGGGTGCAGGAACAAGACCGGCTTGCCATGCGCGCCGATCTTCGGCTCGCCACTGCCAAGGACGCGGGCGCCCTGGGCGCGCAGACGGTCGCGGGCGGCGAGGATATCCTCCACCTCAAAACAGATGTGATGGATGCCGCCCGAAGGGTTCTTTTCCAGAAACCCCGCAATCGGGCTGTTGTCGCCCAAGGGGTAAAGCAGCTCGATCCTGGTATTGGGCAGGTCGATGAACACGACTGTCACGCCATGGTCCGGCTCGTCCTGCGGGGCGCCGACCTTTGCCCCCAGCATATCGCGGTATTGCGCCGAGGCAGCGGCAAGGTCAGGCACGGCGATGGCCACATGGTTGAGGCGTCCGATCATCAGGGGTTCCTTGGCTGGGCACAGGTGGTTCGGGGCGGGTTATGGTCGCTTGGGCGACACAGGGCAAGGGTGCGGCGTTTACCGGCTGTTCACCTTGCTGCGAATAGGCTGGTCTGGCCGCCATGAAAGGGAACGCTGCCATGCCCTACCTGCCTGATGCCATCGCCTTCGATACGCCGCCATCCACCCTGTCGGGGTCGGAGCTGCCGCTGCAGGGGGTAACCGTACTTGCGGTCGAAGACAGCCGCTTCACCTGCGACGCACTGCGACTCTTGTGTCAGCGCTCGGGCGCGCGGCTGCGCCGGGCCGAAACGCTGGATGCCGCCCGCGCGCATCTCAGGGTTTACCGGCCGGATGTGATTCTGGTCGATCTCGGCCTGCCCGACGGGCGCGGCGAAGGGCTGATCCGCCGCCTTGCCGCCGGTCGCCCCGACCGGCCGGTGCTTTTAGGCATCAGCGGCGATCCGGCGGGCCGTGCGGCGGCGCTGGCCGCCGG
>JBATAV010000259.1:0-4971 GCA_049662025.1 Paracoccaceae bacterium
CCTCATGGGCGGCGGCGCGGAAATTCCGGAGCCAGTCGCGTTCGGTCGGACGGTTGTCGGCATGATGGGTGGTGAGGAAGTCCTGCCGCTCGATACGGTCCTTGAAGGGCGAAAGGAAACGATGCCAGCGGTCGGGGTGAAGCGCGAAGATTCGGCCCGCAAGTTCGGCGGGATCGGCGGCGAGGAAGACGGGGTCTTCCTTGAGATTGGGAATATCGAGGGCGGCGCGGTATCGTTCGGGGTCGGCGTCGAGGTCGGCGAGAAGGGTTTCGAGACGGTTGGGGCGGGTGGTTTCCTGAGCCGTGTCGAGGGCGGCGAGGAGCGCCGTGAGGATTGTCTTGAAGGCGTCGGTATCGCGGGACATGTAGCCGAGGCCTTCGGAGGACTCGCTCCATTGCCATTGTTCCATTCTGTATCTGGCCCATGACGCCGGAAGCTTTCCGGCGGCGAGGAGGTCAGCGAGATAGGTCTGCGCCTGTTTGATGACGCCTGCTTCGGTCAGATCGAGGAGATCGAGTTTGGCGAGAGACAGAAAAATCCCGAACACATGCAGGATGATGGCGGGTCGGGTGATTTCATGGGCAGAGAGTTGGCCGTGCAGGTCGTTGTAGGCTTTCTCGACTTTCGCGTCGTCGTTGCTGCTCCAATACCAGAGGATGCGCCACGGTTCTTCGTCGGTCTGAGAGAAGGCGCTGGCCTGAAGCATCAGGGCGGTGATTTCTTGGTCAGAAGCGTGGCCCAGAACGACTAGACTTTTCGCAAGGGGGCCGGGCAAGGCGCGGCCATCCAAGATGACCTCCGGAACTTTCGAATACAATTTGCGAATGGTGAGCCAGCCCGAGGGGTTCGTTGCATCTTTATACTTGTCCAGCAGGTGGTCCATTTCTCTGGCGTGAAAGTCGAAATCGCTTTCGCTCATCCCCTTGCCTGCATGCCACGCGATTGACAGGGACAAAAAGTCGCCCATCAGCGCCGGCAAAACATGGGATTGGTTGCGATAATGTTCTGGCAGGCGATCCAGGAAGCGGGCGAGGTCGGTCAGGGACTGGCGCAGGAGGCGGAGGTTTTCGGTGGCGGAGGCCTCAAAAACGCTGCGGATCAGGGGGGATTGAGGGATTAGCAGGGTTTTGCCGGGGCCTTCGGGCAGGGCGGCGAGGAAAGCGGTCAGGGCGGTTTCGGTCTCGGGGGTAAGGGTGATGATACGGCCGATGACTTTTTCGCGCCATTTGCGGTAGTCGGTGGGGGCGTCCTCGGAGCCTTTGAGTTCGGCCTCATTGGCGATCAGGAGGACGGATTTGCCTTTGTGTTCGACGTAAGGGTTGAGGGCGGACAAAAGCTGTGGGGCGGGCATGGCGGCGCGTTCGAGGTCGTCGAAGACGATGAGTTGCGGCAGGTCTTGCAGGACTTGTTTGCGGTAGGCGCCTTGCAGGTCGAGTTTGAGGCCGCCGAATTTCTCGGCAACGCCTTCGAGCATCTTCGAGACGCCGGGAGAGATGGCAAAATCTCGGGTCAGGAGGAGTTGGTCGAAGACCGCAGCTTCGATGGCCTGCGGGGAGGCGAGGCCGAAGAGGCTGACGTAGAGATGGTCCTTGCCCTTGAGCCACTCCCGGACCGCGTAGGACTTTCCTGCACCCCAAGGGGCGGTGATCAGGAGGGCGAAGCCGGGGTTATCGAGCGAAAGCCAGTCGTTCAGGATCGGGGCAAGGTGCGGGTTGGCGGTCATCGTTCAATCCTTGCAGGCTTTCGGCACGGTCAGGCGCTGGGGCGACTGGTCATGGGGTGCCCTGCCCCGTTTCCTCGCGGCCCTTGGGGGTGATTGTGTAGACGCCGCGCGAGACACGTTCGAACCAGCCGTAATGGTCGTCGCTGAGGATGGCGCGGGCTTTGGGGATCTCGAGGGTTTTGGCCAGGTGGGCGGGGCTGGCGGGATCAGATGCCAGCGCGGCGGCGAGGCGGAGCGCGTCCTGGCGGTAGGCGGTCATCCGTTTGACGCGGGTGGTGCCGCCGGTGTTGGGGTCGCCGACGCGGCGCTGGAATTCGCGCAGGAGGCGGCCGGCGCGGGTGGGGTTGAGGCGGGGGGCATAGGGAGCGGGGTCGAGGTGGGCCTCGACCGTTTCGCCCTCGACGGTGAGGAGGCCGAGGCCGAGGCGGCGCAGGAGGGCGGTGAGGTCGCGGTAGCGATGGGTCCATTTGGCGGGATGCGGGACGGCAAGGTAGACATCGGCGAACAGCGACTGGCGGGCGACGCCTTGCAGGATGAGCGGCAGGTTGAGGGCGGTCTTGAGTTCGACGATCACCGGCGGGTCGGGGTCGCGGATGGCCATGACATCGGCGGGGCCGATCTCGGCCTTGACGGTGAAGCCCTGGGCTTCGAGGAAGGCCTTGATGGCGGGGTAGAGGTCGGCCTCCAGCACGGTCAGAACGGCCAGAAGAAGGTGATGGCGGGGACCGAGACGGCGAGGACGAGGAGTTCCAGGATCAGCCCCATGCGCCAGTAGTCGCCGAAATGGTAGTTGCCGGGCCCCATGATGATGGTGTTGTTCTTGTGCCCGATGGGGGTGAGGAAGGCGCAGGAGGCGGCGACGGCGACACCCATCAGGAAGGGGTCGGGGTTGGCGCCGATGGCATGGGCAACCGAGACGCCGATCGGGGCGGCGATCAGCGCGGTGGCAACGTTGTTGAGGAAATCGGACAGCGTCATGGTGATGGCCATCAGGACGGCGAGGATGGCCCAGGGCGGCAGGCCATGGGTGCCGGCGACGAGGCGCTCGGCGATGAGTTGGGTGGCGCCGGAGGTTTCCAGTGCTGCGCCAAGCGGGATCAGCGAGGCCAGAAGGACGATCACCTTCCATTCGATCAGGTCGTAGAAATCCGACCCGCCGACCAGGCCCATGGCGACATAGGCAACCACGGCGGCGCCAAGGCCGATGGCCAGGGGCAGAAGGCCAGCGACCGAAAGCGCGATGGCGGCGGCGAAGATGGCGATGGCGGCGATGGCCTTGGGGCGCTGGATCACCTCGGTCTTGCGGTTGGCGAGGGGCAGGACGCCCAGCCAGGTGGTGGCGGTTTCCAGTCTGGCGGTGGGGCCGGCGAGGAGGAGGACATCACCGGCGCGGATTTCCAGCTTGCGGACGCGGTCGCGGAAGCGTTCGCCCTGGCGCGAGACGCCCATCAGCATGATGCCCTGGCGTTCGGGCAGCCGCAGGGTCTGGGTGGAGCGGCCGATCAGCCGTGAGGTGTCGGGGACGATGGCCTCGATCAGGCTCATCTGCTTGCCGAGGAGCCCGCCGTGGGTTTCGCCCAGAGTGGTGGTCAGGCCGGCGGCACCGAGGAAGGTCTCGATCTGTTTAGGGTTGCCCTCGAGGATGAGGGCGTCCCCGGCGCGGGTCTCGACCTGGCGGGAAAAGCCGGGAAGGCGGCGGTGGTTGCGCACCAGGCCGAGGATGGTGATGTCGTGTTCATTGGCCAGGGGGTAGAGGTCGGAGACGGAAACGCCGTCGGCGGCTTTGCCTTTGGTGATCTGGGCTTCGGCGACGTAGAGGCCGGCGTCCTCGCCGGTGTCGGTGGTGTCGGCGCGGGCGGGGATCAGCCGCCAGCCGATCAGCGCGACATAGGCGATGCCGATGATGGAGACGACCAGCCCGACCGGGGCAAAGTCGAACATGCCGAAGGGCGCGCCGAGGGCCTCTTCGCGGTACTGGGCGATGACGATGTTGGGCGGCGTGCCGATCAGGGTGATCATGCCGCCGAGGATGGTGGCAAAGGAAAGCGGCATCAGCGACAGCGAGACGGCGCGCTTGGCCTTGCGGGCGGCGTCGATGTCCAGCGTCATCAGCAGGGCGAGCGCGGCGACGTTGTTGATGACGGCGGAAAGGGCGGCGCCGACGACGGCCATGATGGCGATATGGGGCGGAAGTGTGCGGTTTGGCGCCGAGATCGCCTTGGCGATGAGTTCCACGGCGCCCGAGTTCATCAGCGCACGCGAGACGATCAGGACAAGGGCGATGATGACGACGGCGGGGTGGCCGAAGCCTGCGAAGGCGTCATAGGGGGCGATCAGGCCCGCGGCGACGGCGACGAGGAGGGCCGAGAAGGCGACAAGGTCATAGCGGATGCGGCCCCAGATCAGGAGTCCGAAGAGGACGAGGAAGAGGGCGAAGAGGCTGATCTGGTCGGTGGTCATGGGGGCCTTTTCCGGGGCGTGGACCCCTTTGGGGGAGATTGCCTTTGTGGGGGGGGAAGGTCCAGCCCTTGTGGGGGGGAGCGACGGTTTATGGGCCAGGAAGAACCGCGATGCGGCGAAGTGTTTTCGCGATCTGCGGGTGATCCGCTGGCAAAGTGGCGAGGAAGATGGCAAGGGCTTGGTCGAGCGGCGCGCGAGCCTGTTCCGGCTTGCCTTGGGCAGTGAGGCAAGAGGCGAGGTTGACGAGGCGGATGGCGTAGTCCGGATGCCCTTCGCCAATCGTGGCGCGGCCAACGTCGAGGGCTTGACGGTAGAGGGGTTCGGCATCGGCATACCGACCCTGTGCCTGCACGACGCCTGCGAGGTTGTTGAGGTGGTTAGCGTAGTCCGGATGCCCCTCGCCAGGCGTGGTGCGGGCGATGTCAATGGCTTGGCGGAATAGGGCCTCGGCCTCGGCATATCGCCCCTGCGCCTGAACCACACCAGCGAGGTTACCGAGGAGGATGGCGTATACCGGATGCGCCTCGCCAAGCGTGGCGCGGCCAATGTCGAGGGCTTGGCGGTAGAAGGGCTCGGCCTCGGCATACCGACCTTGCGCCTCAACTACGCCAGCGAGGTTACTAAGGCGGATGGCGTAGGCCGGATGCGCCTCGCCTAGCGTGGCGCGGCCAATGTCCAAGGCTTGGCGGTAGAGGGGCTCGGCCTCGGCATACCGACCCTGCGCCTTAATTGCGCCAGCGAGGTTACTAAGGCGGATGGCGTAGGCCGGATGCGCCTCGCCAAGCGTG
>JBATAV010000260.1:0-4072 GCA_049662025.1 Paracoccaceae bacterium
AACATCGGCTTGAAAAACAAAGGGCCGGGGGTTTCCCCGGCCCTTGCGTCAAGTCTCTGTCAAAGGCTCAGGCCGCCTTGCGACGACGCAGCGCGGCAAGCCCACCCAGCGCACCGATCAGCAGCAGACCACCGGCCGGCACCGGGACCGGAGAAGGAACATAATCAAGCCGCACGATCAGATCGTCGTGATTGTCGTCCGCACCGCCACCGCCGTCATCCAGAAACAGCAGAGCCGAATTGCCGCCGTACGGATTGAAGCCGGGCAAGTATGACGTGAAGAAGTTCGGAGTGGCAGTGTTGGGGCCCGAACCATCGAAGTTAGACCCGTTCACCACGTCCATGCCGGTGCCGTTCACGCCGAAATAGAAGTTCAGGAACCCAGGCAGCAGATTGTTAACCGTCCAGGTGAACAGTCCCGCGCCATAATAGTCGTTATTGCCGGGCCCGGTGTCAAAGAAACTGAAGTCACTGGTGGCCTGAAATGTCGTTGTCCCGAAAGTGAACGAGTTTCTGTACCCGGCCTCCCAACCGAGGATCGTCACCACGATATTCCCCGGGACATTGAGGTAGATTTGCTCGCCGTAGGTACCGTTGACCGGATCCGGCAGATCGAGCGGAGCCAGGCCATCATTGCCAGGTCCGATCGTACCGACGGTCGATGAATACGCCGGCGCCGCAAGGGCTGTGGCTATTGCCAACGCTGAAAGGACTATTTTCATGGTCACCTCGCCAAGGGCTTGAGCAGGACAAATACGTCGGAAAGGGCATCATCCCTAACACACGTTTATACCCCGAATCGCACTGGCAAACGAAGAAATTTGTCAGAACTAGGGCCAATCGCCCATTATACATTCATGGGTTGTGCAAAATTCCGGGAGATTCAATCCAGAGGCTGGCTTGTGTCAGAAGTGCTTCCTGTTCTGTTGGTGTCATGGAAACAATCAGCGCGCCGCGTTCTCAAGCGCGAGACAACCTGCCGAAATCCGCCCGGCTGATTCGTCCACGCGCCCGCAATGCAAAAGGGCCGGGAATTCCCCGGCCCCTTACCATTCGGATGCGAAACGGATCAGGCTGTCTTGCGGCGGCGCAGGCCAGCAAGGCCAGCAAGCGCGCCGAGCAGCAGCAGGCCACCTGCAGGAACCGGAATGGCGGCGATCGACACGTTGTCGATGAACCCGCCAAGCGAGTTGTTTGTGCCGTTGGCTGTAAACACGAGGGCGTAGTCGCCAGCTTGCGTGATGGTGAAAGTGGCCTCGATCAACGTCCAAAGGCCGACAGCCGTGACCGGCGCCACGCCGCTCGGCCCGGTGACGGTGCCCGTCAGGGATCCGATCGAATAGTCGATGATGTTGGAATCAGCATCGCCATCACGCGGACTGTACCAGAAGGACAGAAGGTAGCTGCCGGTGCCGGTGAAATTGATCAACTGCTGCATCGACGAGTTGTTGTTGCTGTCCAGTTCGACGTAATGCTGGAGGTCCTGCGGATCGATCGTGCCCAGCGTATTGGTGGTCTGAACCTCGATCCCGGCGCCCGAGACGGTCGTCCAGCCCGGAAGGTTGTCGAACACGCTCCAAGAGTCATTTCCGCTTCCAGAGTCGAGCGTGCTGAACAACTGGCCGTCCTGTGCGACGCCGGCATCATCCTCGAAGCTGCCGTTGACCACGGTCACGGCCGAGGCTGCAGAGGCCCCGAAGGCCAGGGCGGCGACAACGCCGATGGCTGTCTTGCTGATGATGGCACTCATTTTGATGCGTCTTTCCAAAAAAGCAGCTCCCCGACAGAGCGGGGCAATGATGATATTATTCGAGTAATGCGTGTCGTCGCCGGTACAATCAAGGAAATTCCGGGAAAACCCGACCCAGTGGCGCAAGATTCAACCGGAGGCTGCATAGCCTTTGCGATGCCCTCGCAGCAGGCGGGAGCTGGCTGATACGGGCCATGTCCAAGAGATTCAGGAGGTGTGCTTGGGGCGCAGGCAAGGGTTGGCCTTGGGGCGCTGCAAGAAAGGAAAAGGCCGGGGAAATCCCCGGCCCTCCATGGTTCGCCCCTTGCGGGTGAAGATCAAGTCGTCTTGCGGCGGCGCAGCGCGGCAAGGCCACCAAGGGCGCCGACCAGCAGCAGACCACCGGCAGGCAGCGGGATAGGTGCCAGGTTGCCATAGGCAACACCGGTCGACGATCCCAGGATACCGTCCGTTGCGAGGGTATAGAACCCGAAGGATTGACCTACATCGACGACGAAGGAAAACACGCCATTCTGGAAGGACGGGGCGGAAACCCCGTTGACGGAAAGCTGCACCAGATTCACCAGAACCGAATCGATGAAGTATCCGAACGGATCAAACGACGAGCCATCCACATCATTGGTCGAGTACTGCCAGACACCCGAAACCGTATAAGCGTGGTCGGCGACGGCGGTACCGGTCGTGAAGAGGCCGGCAGTGCCATTGTTGTTGCTGACCAGGGTCACGGCGAAATCAAAGGCTCCGGATGGGCCGTTGTCGACGCCGGTACCGTTGCCGCCATTTGGATCAAACGTGAAGGTGACAGCGTTGGCAGCACCAACGCTAAGTGCCGAAGCGGCAACCACACCAAGAAAGGCATTTCGTGCGAAATCCAACATGCGCGTACTCCTTAAGCATATTCGCCCTAACCAATAAGGGCAGAAATATGAATTTCTCGAACAATATATGCCACGGGTGGCTGGATCAAGGAAATCCCGAGCTAAAACGGGCAAAGGCGTGAAATGCAAGCCATGGTTGTTTTCACCCGTGACCAAATCAGTTCAGGCGTGATTTTCTGCAAGAATATTGCCTCATTTGTTGCCTTTGTGGAAACAGCCAGCGCGCTGTTTTCCGTAAGGCGAGATAGTTTGTCAGAGGCAGTCCAGCTGATTCGGCGGGGCACCGGAAGCGCTTACGGCAGGGTGGGCATCGTCCATCGCCAGCGCCACATCCGCGAAACACAGGGGAAAAAGCAAGGGGTGGGCTCCCTCGTCCTAGCGTCGCTTGTCTGCGGCGCAAACCCAAGCGGTCTTGTCGCAGCAATGCGCCACAAGGCCGCCATGTCGCCGATGGGTGATGGCGTACTCCTGCCACTGTTTCATCTGTCCCAGTCACTCCTCACACCGATCTTTCCTGTCACCATCGCGCGGAACATCGCATAACTGCGATAGCCCCGGATGGCGCAAAGACAGATGAAGGCCAGAAGTCGCTCTTTCCCCCCCGAGATACGGGGCGAGGTGAGGATGGTCGGGATCTCTGCCAGCGGTGAGGCGAGCAGGGCCATAGCCTTCAGCACCCACTTCGCCGCACCGGTCAGGGTTTGGGCGTGATCGCGATGGTCATGCGCGATATGACGGTCCCACTTTCGGGTCAGTTCGGACAGGGAGGCGCGGGCAGGATGATAGACAATCATCTTCGCTAGATAACGAATCTGATAGCCAAGTGCACCCGCGCGCAGGCCCCAGTCATAGTCCTCTGCGACTTCAATCCCTGCGAAGGGACCAACATGGCGCAGGATTTCTCGGCGTGTGGCGAGGTTTCCTGTCCCCGAATAGCCTTGGGCGATATGCTCGTTGTTGCGATAGGAATAGATCGCCTCATAGGGTTCGATGAAGCTGGGGCTGCCCGGAACCGCATAGCCGACCCGAACATCACCGCCGATGATCTGTGTGGCGGGATCGGCAAAGGCTTCTTCGATCGCCGCCAGCCATCCCGGATCGGCGTGGCAGTCGGCGTCAATGAAGGCCAGCACATCACCTTTTGCCATCGCGGACCCACGATTGCGGGCCGGGCCGGGGCCGGGTGTCGTCTCGGATAGCAGCCGGACGGCTGCGAACTCGGCACAAACCGCATCCGGCATCTGGCGTGAGCCGTTGTCCACCACGATGATCTCTACATCGGCCAGACCTCCCTTCTGCGCTTGCAAACGCTCCAGGCAGGTCCGCAGGTGATCTTCCTGATTGAAATGCGGGATTACGACCGAGATCAGCATGATATGGCTATCCTTCAAAAGAACTCCCGCAGAAAGGTTTCAAGAGCATAAAGGGCCCAGAGGGTCTTGGAA
>JBATAV010000261.1:0-3928 GCA_049662025.1 Paracoccaceae bacterium
AACCTTGCCCGCCCGCCGCCGCGTCACGGCGCATCCTCGGGGTCGTGCGGCGCATCCGCGTGGTCCCGCGCGGCATGCTCCCACGAGTTCACCTGAACCGCCATCCGCCCGCGCTTGCCCTCGATGATGCGCAGCGCCACCGCCTCGCCCGAGGCAAGATCGGCAAACCCGGACACCCGCAGCACCTCGACATGGATGAACACATCCTCGGGGCGGCCAAAGACATTGGCAAAGCCGAAGCCCTTGCCCTTGTCGAACCATTTCACCCGCGCCGGTTCCAGCGGCAGATCGCGCAGCACTTCGGGCGTGACCAGCCCGGCCTCTTCGCCAAGCATGACCATGCTGCCTTCCGGCGGCTCGATCTTCAGCACCTCGACGGCCTGAACGCCACGTTGCGTGGCCTGAATGCGCACAATGATTCCGGCCCCGTCAGCGACGGAACTCTGGCCGAAATTCCGCAGGACGTTCGCGTGAAGAAGGATGTCGGCAGAGGTGCTTTCGGAAACGATGAAGCCAAAGCCTTTTGCCGGATCAAACCACTTCACCCGGCCCTGCACCACCTGCATAGCCTTGTCTTCTTCAGTCATTCTAAGAGCTATCTCCCCAGATTAAGCCCCGCGCCACAAATGCGGATTTCGCCGGGCGGGTTCAAGAGAAAAACGCTGCAATCAATAAAACTTCTCGAATGCGTCAACCCTTACGGGTTCAGACGGCTTACCTGCCAGCCTGACGTAGCGGAAGACCGTGTCCAGCGAAAGCGGTCGTGCAACCGGAAGGCCCCGTCGGCCCAGAATTCGATCTCCACCGGCCGAATCCGGTAACCGCCCCAGAACGGCGGCCTTTTCGGCATCGGGCCGCGCTGCAGGGTGACCTTTGCCACCTCGGCCATCAGCCATTCGCGCGACGACAGCGGCTGCGACTGCTTGCTGGCCCAGGCGCCCAGCCGCGAGGTCAGGCTGCGGCTGGTGTAATAGGCGTCGGCCTGCGGGCCGTCTTCGCGGCTGACCTCGCCACGGACGCGGATCTGGCGGCGCAGCGATTTCCAGTGCATCACGAAGGCTGCGGTGCCCGAGGATTCAATCTCCTGCGCCTTGGCCGAGCCGTAGTTGGTGTAGAACACGAAGGCGCCCGACTCGATCTCTTTCAGCAAGACCATGCGCACGTTGGGCAGGCCCGCGGAATCGACCGTGGCCAGCGCGATGGCGTTGGGGTCGTTGGGCTCCACCGCCTCGGCCGCGGCCAGCCAGGCGCGCGCGATGGCAAAGGGGTCGTCGCCCGCGAAGATGCCATGTCTGTCCATTCCACCCGCTTCCTGCCCGTTCCCTGGCCTTGATCCGGTCCCCCGCCCTTGCGGCAACCGGGCTTTGCGCCTATTCGTCAACGTCACCAACGACAAGGGTGGGCGGGGGAAACCGAATGTCAACAGGACTGATGGCGGGCAAGCGCGGGCTGATCATGGGGCTTGCCAATGACAAGTCGATCGCCTGGGGGATTGCGCAGGCCGTTGCGGCCCATGGGGCAGAACTGGCGTTTTCCTATCAGGGAGAGGCGCTGAAAAAGCGGGTGGAGCCGTTGGCCTCTTCGCTGGGCAAGCCGTTGCTGTTCGAATGCGATGTGGCCAGTGAAGACAGCATGGATGCGCTGTTTGCCGGGCTGAAGGCCGAATGGGGCAGCCTTGATTTCGTGGTTCACGCCATCGGATTTTCCGACAAGAACGAATTGCGCGGGCGCTATGTCGACACCTCGCGGCCGAATTTCCTGATGTCGATGGATATCTCGGTCTATTCCTTTACCGCGATCTGCCAGCGGGCGGCTGCGATGATGGGGCCGGGTGGGTCGCTTCTGACGCTGACCTATTACGGTTCCGAAAAGGTGATGCCGCATTACAATGTGATGGGGCTGTGCAAGGCCGCACTTGAGGCGTCGGTCAAGTATATCGCCGAGGATCTGGGCAAGGATGGTATCCGCTGCAACGCCATATCGGCCGGGCCGATCAAGACCCTTGCCGCCTCGGGCATCGGCGATTTCCGCTATATCATGAAGTGGAACGAGTTGAATTCTCCGCTGCGCCGCAACGTGACGCAGGAAGAGGTCGGCAAGGCGGCGCTTTACCTGCTGTCGGATTTGGGTTCGGGCACCACGGGCGAGAACCTGCATGTCGATTGCGGCTATCATGTCGTCGGCATGAAGGCGATCGACGCGCCCGATATCGACATCGTCACCGGCAAGAAAGAGGGCGGGCAGTGACGCTTGCGGCGTTCCTTGCCGTTGCGGTGCTGCACCTGATGGTGGCGATCAGCCCCGGCCCTGCGGTCCTTATGTCAGCGCGCACAGGCGTGGTCGAGGGGCTGCGGACGGGGGCCTTTCTGGCCATGGGCATCGGCGTCGGCGGGGTGGCCTGGGCCTCGGCCGCGCTGTTCGGGCTGAACATCGTCTTCACGCTGGCCCCGGCGCTGCTGTGGGGGCTGAAGATCATTGGCGCGGTCTACCTGATCCATCTGGCCTGGACCATGTGGCGCGACGCCGCCAAACCGCTGAACATGGGCGACGCCGGTCGCCCGCCGCGTTCTGCGCTGTCGGCCTTCCGGCTGGGGCTGTTCACCCAACTGGCCAACCCCAAGCCGGCCATCCTGTTCTCGGCCATCTTCGTCGGTACCGTGCCGCCCGGCACCGCCCATTGGATCTATGCCGCGCTGCTGGCCGTGGTGTTCCTCAACGAGACCCTGTGGAACACCCTCGTCGCCCGGATCTTTTCGTTCGAGCGCACCCGAACCGGCTATATCAGCCTGAAAACCGTCATCGATCGCAGCTTCGGTGGGCTCCTCGCCCTCCTGGGCGTCAAGATCGCCGCCACCTGAGAGGTTTGCAAGATGTCCGCCGACCGCCTGCCGCATGAAAAAGGGTTTCACGTCAGCTGGGACCAGATCCACCGCGACTCGCGCGCGTTGGCCTGGCGGCTGGATGGCAAGGGGCCGGGCGAAGGCGGGGCCTGGAAGGCGGTGGTCGGCATCACAAGGGGCGGGCTGGTGCCGGCGATGATCGTCAGCCGGGAGCTGGACATCCGCGTGGTCGATACGGTCAGCGTGAAAAGCTACAGCCACCAGTCGCGCACCGAGGCCAGGGTGATCAAGGCGCCGCAGGCCGATCTGATGGGCGATGGCACCGGCATTCTGGTGGTCGACGATCTGGTCGACAGCGGCAAGACGCTGGAACTGGTGCGCAAACTGTATCCAAAGGCGCATTTCGCCACCGTCTACGCCAAACCGCATGGCAAGCCGCAGGTCGATACCTACATCACCGAGGTCAGCCAGGACACCTGGATCTTCTTTCCCTGGGACATGGCCCTGCAATATGTCGAGCCCTACCGGGGCAGCGACTGACCTGATGCGCCAGCCCCGCCGTCTGCCGCCGGAACGGGGGCTGCTGCACCGGCTGTTCGAGGGGGGGCTGACCCTCAAGGCCCTCATGGGCGTGGGCGAAGCTGGGGTCGGTGCGGCGCTGCTACTGCTCGGGTACGATCGCGTAAGGCACTGGATCGACGCCGCCATCCGGTGGGAGGTGATCGAGGACCGCGACAGCCCGCTGCTGCGGTGGATCGCCCTTGCGGTGGGTCATCTGGGACCCGGGACCGAGCATTTCTATGCCCTCTACCTGCTCGGACACGGCGTGACAAAGCTCGTGATGGTGGGCCTCCTCTGGGCCCGCCTCGCCATCGCCTATCCTGCGGCGATGGCCATCCAGTCCGGTTTCATCGTGTTCGAACTGCACCGGTGGACAGCCAGCCACAACCCGGTCCTGCTGGGATTGGCGGCGCTCGACGCCGCCATCCTGGTGCTGATCTGGCACGAATGGCAGGCCGCCCGGACAACCGGACCGCTCCCCCGGGCCTGAGCGGGGTTACGCCGTGGGGCGCTGCGGGGGCGACGCG
>JBATAV010000262.1:0-2692 GCA_049662025.1 Paracoccaceae bacterium
GCCCAAGCCCGCAATCCGCCCGGCCGCTTGCAGGGACTGGCCCCGCCCGAACAGGATTTCGGTCGCGGAGGCAAAGCCAAAGGGCAGCAGGCCGCTCACAGCTTCAGATCCGCTGCGCCGGTGTCGATATGGGGCGCCCAGAAGGCCACGCTTTCGGCGATCTCCGCGATCACTTCGCGGTCGTTCGGCTCGCGTTCCTTGAACGACAGTTCCAGGCAGATTTCGTTATCCACCGCCCCACCCGCCGCAAAGGCCGCCAGCAAAGGTGCTGGCTGGATGCGTCCCTTGGCGTTGAACGCAGAGGTAAAGGGCCGGTGGCCGCCCTTGTCCTGCAGGCTTTGCTTGATGTGGATGATCGGCGATACTTTCGGCACGGCGCGCGCCCAGGCATAGGGGTCAAAGTCGTCGGGGTTGGGGCTGGTGACATCGCCATGGTCGATATCGGCCATCATCCACATCGGCACGGCCATGTTTGCCGCCGTCAGGCGCATTTGCAGCGCCATGGTCGCGGCGATGGTCTCGCCGAATTCACGGCCCACGCTCATCGGTTCCCAGAAGATGTACTTCAGCCCCGCCGCCTTGGCATGCTCGGCCACCTCGGACCAGCAGTCGATGGCGATGCGGATCAACGCTTCCCGGCGCTGCGCATCGTCGAAATCGCGGTAGGTGAAGATGGCGAATTGGGTGCCGACCGAGGTGCCGCCCAGATCGGCAGTGATATCGGCAAAACTCTTGAACCAGTCGACGTAGTACCGCCGCACGTCGCGGTCGGGGTGGCCAAAGTGGTTCAGCCGCCCGTATGGCCCGGTCATGCCAGAGGTCACCCGCACGCCGGTACGCCGCAGCGCCGCGCCCATGGTTCGGGTCAGGCGGCTGATCACCGGGGCGGGCCAGCTGGGATTGATGAATTCATGCGTCAGTTGCAGATCGCGGATGCGCAGATCGCGCGCCACGGTGTCGATCAGGTCATCCGCCTCTGCAAATCGGTTGACCAGGGGGTTGGTGTTTAGCGACAGCGTCAGGCCCATGTCACGCCGCCTTTGCCAGATCGCGGGCAAACCAGTCGGCAAAATCCGCCTGCTCGGCTGCGGTCAGATGCAGCCGGTGCTTGGTGCGCCGCCACAGCACATCCTCGGGCGTCTCGGCCCATTCGCGCGCCACCAGATAGCGCGCCTCGGCCTCGTACAACTGCCCGCCGAAATGCCGGCCAAGCGCGGCCAGACTGTCCGCCTTGCCAACCAGATCTCCGGTCCGCGCGCCGTAAAGTCGACCGTAATGCTGCAGCACGGCGCGCGGCATCCAGGGGTAAGCCTCGCGCAACCCGTTGACGAAAGTTTCGAAATCCGCACCAGGGATCTCGCCACCCGGCAAGGGCGCATGCCCGGTCCAATCCGGCCCCATCTGCGGGAAGATATGGCGCAGCCGCTTCAACCCCCGCTCGGCCAGTTCGCGGTAGGTGGTGATCTTGCCGCCAAAGACGTTCAGCAACGGCGCGCCGCCGGTTTCGTCCAGATCGAAGACATAGTCGCGCGTCACCGCCGAGGGGTTGCCCTTGCCATCGTCGAACAGCGGTCGCACGCCGGAAAAGGAATGCTCCACATCCGACCGCCGCAGCTTTTGCTTGAAGTAACGGTTCACCGCCGCCAGCAGATAGTCGATCTCGGCCTCATCCGCCGTCACATCCTCGGCCCGGCCCTGATAGGGAATGTCGGTTGTGCCGATCAGCGCCTTGTCGCCCTCGTAGGGGTTGATGAAGATCACCCGCTTGTCGTGGTTCTGCACCAGATAGGCGTTGGCCCCGGCCCACCACTTCGGCACGATGATATGGCTGCCCTTGACCAGCCGCACGTTGCGGGGCGAATTCGAGCCCGCCACCCGGCCGATCACATCCGACACCCAAGGGCCCGCGCAGTTGACGATGCAGCGGGCACGGAATTCGCGGGTTTCGCCGGTCTGGCTGTGCTTGGTGGTGACCGTCCAGCCGCCATTCTCGCGCCGGGCCGAGGTGACGGGGCTGCGGGTCAGCACCGTGGCGCCCTTTTCCGCCGCGCCCATCGCGTTCAGCACCACCAACCGCGAGTCATCCACCCAGCAATCGGAATATTCGAACCCTTTGGTGTATTGGTCCAGAAGCGGCGCCCCTTCGGGATCGCGCCGCAGGTTCAAGGTGCGGGTGCCGGGCAGTTTCTTCCGCCCGCCCAGGTGGTCGTAAAGAAACAGTCCCAGCCGCACCAGCCAGGCGGGCCGGTCCTGCGGACTGTGCGGCAGAACAAACCGCATCGGCCAGATGATGTGTGGGGCGGCGTTCATCAGCACTTCACGCTCGATCAGTGCCTCGCGCACCAGGCGGAATTCGTAATACTCAAGATAGCGCAACCCGCCGTGCACCAGCTTGCCCGAGCGGGATGAGGTGCCCTCGGCCAGATCATCCTTTTCGGCCATCACCACGGATAGGCCGCGCCCCGCCGCATCGCGCGCCATCCCCGCGCCGTTGATGCCGCCACCGATGACAAAAAGGTCGATCATTCCGGGTTCGTTGGTCATTGTGTCAGGCTCCTCAAGACTGGCGGGCGGCGGCAAGGGCGGCCCAGGTGGGCGGCAGGGCCGCCCTTGCAGCGGAAAAGGCAGGAAAAAGCCGATCATAGGCGGCGGTCAGCGCGGGGTCGGGCGCCTCGGGCGGGGACAGCAGCGG
>JBATAV010000263.1:0-5167 GCA_049662025.1 Paracoccaceae bacterium
GCCGGACCTCGGCGCGGGGCGCGCTGTCAGGAGCCATCTCGATGCCGTCGTCCGAGGTCTCCGGCGGGCGGGCGCGCAGCCGGTCGATGGCCAGGTTGCGCGCAATGGCGATCAGCCAGGTCATGCCACGGCCTTTGGCGGAATCGAAACGCCCCGCACGCAGCCAGACCTTGGTGTAGACTTCCTGCAAGGCATCCTCCGCCTCGGACCGATTGGCCAAGATACGCAGGAGCGTGCCGAAAAGTTTCGCCGAGGTCTCGCGGTAAAGCTGGCCGAAGGCCGCGCGATCTTGCGCAGCGCAGCGGGCAATCAGTTGCGCGACCGGGTCATCCATGTGCGCAACGGTAGGGCAATTGCGGCACCCGGCAAGGCCTATCCGCGCCGCCGCCTGCGCCCGCCATCGCCGCTGCTGCCACCGCCGCCAGCGTGGTTGGCGTTGAAGCTGACATCGGGCAGGGTGACGACCTTGGCCAGTTCGGGGAACGGATCGACCGCATTCGGAATGGCGCTGGCGTTGACGAAAAGGTCCTGAAAGCCCGGCGCGATGGCGGTTTCGACCTTGTGGATCTCATGCACCAGGGCCTCGATCTGGTCGCGCGCAGAGCGGTTCAGCAGGGCGATGCGTGCGCCGGTGCCGGCGGCATTGCCCGGGCTGGTCACCTTGTTCAGCGGCACATCCGGGATCAACCCCAGCACCATGGCGTGTTTGGGGCTGATATGGGCGCCAAAGGCCCCGGCCAGCTTGACCTGATCCACCGTCTCGACGCCCATTTCCCGCATCAACAGCTTTGCGCCAGAGTAGAGCGCCGCTTTGGCCAACTGGATTGCGCGGATATCGCCCTGGGTGACGGTGATCTTCGGGCCACCTGACGGGGTTCCGTCATGCAGAAGATAGCTGTGGGTTCGTCCTTCGGGGAAGCAGCGCGCGGTGCCGGTCTGTTCGGGGCTGCCGATCAGCCCGCTTGCATCGACCAGCCCGGCCATGCGCATTTCGGCCACCACCTCGATGATGCCCGAACCGCAGATACCGGTGATGCCGGACACCGCCGTGGCCTCGTCAAAGCCCGGTTCGGTGGACCAAAGCTTGCAACCGATGACCTTGAAGCGCGGCTCTTTCGTCACCGGGTCGATCGCTACCCGCTCGATCGCGCCGGGGGCGGCGCGCTGGCCCGACGAGATCTGCGCGCCTTCAAAGGCCGGGCCGGTGGGGCTGGAACAGGCCAGAACCCGCGTCTGATTGCCCAGAAGGATCTCGGCATTGGTGCCGATATCGGCGATCAGCACCATTTCCTTCGACTTGTTCGGCTCTTCCGACAGCACCACGCCGGCGCAATCGGCCCCGACATGGCCCGCGATGCAGGGCAGCACATAGACCCGCGCGGCAGGATTGAGGTTGCCGAGGTCCAGCTCGCGCGCGTCAAACGACAGGCTGCTGCTGGTGGCCAGCGCAAACGGCGCCTGTCCCAGTTCCACCGGGTCGATGCCCAGAAGCAGATGGTGCATCACCGGATTGCAGACAAAGACCACCTCGTAGATCGCCGATGGCGACACATTCGCCTCGGCCGCGACCGAAGCCGCCATCGCATTCAGCGCCTCGCGCACGGCACGAGTCATCTCGACATCGCCGCCCTTGTTCATCATGGCGTAGGAAACCCGACTCATCAGGTCTTCGCCATAACGGATCTGCGGGTTCATCATGCCCGACGAGGCCACCACCCGCCCGTCGGCCAGATCGCACAGATTCCCCGCCATGGTGGTGGAGCCGACGTCGATCGCCAGCCCGTACAGCGGCTCTTCGTGAAAGCCGGGGAAGATGTCCAGCATCCGGTAGGCGCTGTCATGGTTGCCTTTCGACAGCACCACCGTCACCTTCCATTCGCCCTTGCGAAGGGCGGGTTGCAGCCGGCGCAGCAGGGTCAGGTCGGCTTCGACCCCGGTGATCTGCCATTGCTCGATCAGCGCCGTCTTCAGGCGTTCGAAATCGCCAGTGGGCACATGCATGTCGGGCTCGGGGACCTCGACGTAATAGCTGCGGGTGGCGGGGTCCATCTCGATATGCCGCTCGGTCACCGACTTGCGGATGACCTGCTTGTGGACCTGGCTTTCGGGCGGCACGTCGATGACGACATCGCCCATCACCTGCGCCTGACAGCCCAGCCGCCGCCCGTCGATCATGCCGCGGATGCGCTTGTAGCGGGCCTCGACGCTGTTCCAGTCGGACAGCGCGTCTTCGGCCACGTGGACGCCGTGCTTGGGAAATTCGCCATATCCCGGCGTGATCTGGCATTTGGAACAGATGCCACGCCCGCCGCAGACCGAATCAAGGTCCACCCCCAGCTGCCGCGCCGCCGTCAGAACCGGGGTGCCAATAGCAAAGCGGCCCCGCTTGCCCGAGGGGGTAAAGATCACAAGTGCGTCGTCTGTCATGGTTGTCTCCTGCGCGCGCTTCTTTCTAGGGCGTGTCGGGCCAAGCGCAAGGGCCGGAAGCGGCAGGTTGCGCTTCTGTAGCGGCCTTGGAGCGGCCTTGGGCCGATTGCGGGGGCGTTATCGGGGCGTTGACGCCGATCAAAAGCCGGCATAGGTCGCGGGGCATGGCGCGCGCACCCCTTCTGCAACTGACCGGCATCTCGCTGACCTTCGGCGGCAATCCCCTGTTCGACGACCTGTCGCTGGTGATCCAGCCCGGCGACCGGGTGGCACTGGTGGGGCGCAACGGCTGCGGCAAATCCACCCTGATGAAGGTGATGGCCGGTCTGGTCGAGGCCGATCGCGGCATCCGCGTGGTGCCGCAGGGCGTGACCGTGGGCTATATGGAGCAAGACCCCGACCTGTCGGGCTTTGCGACCTTGGGCGACTATGCGGCCTCGGACCTGGCCGAGGGCGAAGCCTATCGGCTGGCGGTGGTGGCCGAGGGGCTGAAGTTCGACCCTGAAACCCCGGTGGCAACCGCCTCGGGGGGCGAGCGGCGGCGGGCGGCCTTGGCCAAGCTCTTGGCAGAAGCGCCAGAACTGATGCTGCTGGACGAGCCGACCAACCATCTCGACATCCAGGCCATCGAATGGCTGGAGGCCGAATTGTCCGCGACCCGCACCGCCTTCGTGCTGATCAGCCACGACCGCGCCTTCCTGCGGGCGCTGTCGAAGGCCACGCTGTGGATCGACCGCGGCGAGGTGCGCCGCCGCGAGTTGGGGTTCGACGGTTTCGAGGACTGGCGCGAAACCATCTGGGCCGAGGAAGACGACGCCCGCCACAAGCTGGACCGCAAGATCAAGGCCGAGGCGAAATGGGCGGTCGAAGGCATTTCCGCCCGGCGCAAGCGCAACATGGGCCGGGTGCGGGCGCTGGCCAATCTGCGCGCCGACCGGGCGTCCCAGATCCGCCGACAAGGCACGGCGGCGATGGAGTTGGACGCAGGCCCGCAATCGGGCCGCAAGGTGATCGAAGCGGTAGGATTGTCGAAAGCCTTCGCCGACCGGTCGATCGTCAAGGACTTTGGTATGCGCGTGATGCGAGGTGACAGGGTGGCTTTCGTGGGCCCAAACGGTGTAGGAAAAACAACCGTTATCAAGATATTGACCGGCGAAGTTGAACCAGACTCCGGCACCGTGACGCATGGCACGAACCTTGAGATTGCGGTTTTCGACCAGACCCGCGCGCAGTTGGACCCCAACGCCAGCCTGTGGGACAACCTGACGGGCGATCCGTTGATGAGCGTCTCGGGCGCTGCCGATCAGGTGCTGGTGCGCGGTCAACCGCGGCATGTTGTGGCCTACCTCAAGGACTTTCTCTTTGATGAGGCGCAAGCCCGCGCGCCCGTTCGCAGCCTGTCAGGCGGCGAAAAGGCCCGGCTTTTGCTGGCCAAACTGATGGCCAAACCGTCAAACCTGTTGGTTCTGGACGAACCGACCAATGATCTGGACGTGGAAACGCTGGATCTGTTGCAGGATATTCTGGGCGACTATGACGGAACGGTCCTCTTGGTCAGCCACGACCGCGATTTCATCGACCGCATCGCCACCGCGACCGTGGCGATGGAGGGGAACGGGCGGGCCACCGTCTATCCCGGCGGCTGGTCGGACTATGCTTCGCAGCGCAGCACGAATGGCGGGGTGGTACTCGAAAAGCCCAGCAGCGGTCCGGTGGCGAGAGCGCAGCGAAAGCCAGAGAGGAAACCCGCAGAAGGTCTTAGTTTTACACAGAAAAACCGTCTGGTGACCTTGCCGGACATCATCGCCAGGATCGAGTTCGAAATCAACCGGCTGAGTGATTTCATTTCTGACCCCGAGATGTTCAGCAAAGAGCCGGTAAAGTTCCGCAAAGCCTCTGAGGCCATGGTGCAACGGCAGGCAGCGCTGGCGGCGGCAGAGGCGGAATGGATGAACCTGGAGGAAAAGGCGGCTCAGTTGCAATAGCGGCTGGGCGCGCTGGGGATGACAAAGCTGCGGTCATCGCCCTTGGTCCCGGAGATTTCGCGGTAATCCCGATCACCCTCAAACCCCATGCCACCCAGCCCGACGGTGAGCAAAAGCGACGTGTCGGACTTGGCCGACAGTGTGAAACTGCCGCCATCGCCTTCCACGCCGCAGGTCAGATCATCGCCGGCAAATTTGCAGATGCCCACACCCTGATAGACCGAATTGCTGCCACGGAACGTGATGAAAAGGTTCAGGGTCGGTGTTGTTCCCCCTTCGTTGATCGGCGAGATCGACATCGAAACCGAAGTGACCAGCTGATCGGGGTGCTTTGCCAGATGCGCCTTGTCATACTGCCGGATGTAGCATGCCGAGGCGTTACGGTCGACAAAATGGGTCAGATAGACGTTTTTGGCTTCGGCCAGATCGGGTAGTGCGGTAATGCCAAAAGCGAGAGCCGCGACGAGGAAATTGGATTTGCACATCTGAACCTCCTGAATGAATGCCATCATGGTGCCGCAAGCGCGCCATTCCGGCAACGGGCAAAACCCCTACTTGCACAGTAGGTCTTCAACCACCTGCGGGATCTGCATCACATCGTCGCGGGTGCAATCGAACTGGCCGACCTGCACGCGGATCACATAGCGGCCTTCATGCCGGGTCTGGGTCAGATAGATCCGGCCATCGTCGTTGATGCGGGTCAAGAGCGCCTCGGTTTGCGCGTCAGTCTTCAGGCAGAAGGTAAAGAGTGACAG
>JBATAV010000264.1:0-5692 GCA_049662025.1 Paracoccaceae bacterium
CTTTTTCGTCACCATCGGCATGAACCTGTCGATCCTGACCATCATCATCGGCCATTGCACCTTTCTGACCTCTTACGTCTTCATCATCGTGCAGGCCCGCATGGCCGGGCTTGACCCCGCACTGGAAGATGCCAGCGCCGATCTGGGTGCCTCGGAACGGGTGACGCTGCGCAAGGTGCAGCAGCCGCAATTGGCGCCGGGCATTCTGGGCGGGCGCTGCTGGCCTTCGTGATCTCGATTGACGATCTGGTGATCACCTGCTTCGTCTCGGGCACCGACAACACAACCCTGCCCGTCTTCATCTTCGGCATGATCCGCCGCGGGGTAAAGCCCGAGATCAACGCCATCGCCACCCTTCTGATCCTGGCCTCGGTTGTCATTGCTGCCACGGGGCTTTGGCTGCGCTCCAGAAAGACCGATTGACATGACCGCCTCGCCGCTCCGCGCCCGCGACCTGAGCCTGCCCTTCCCCGGCACCCCCGGCCCTCTGAACGCCATCACCGATGTGCCCGACCTTTCGGTCGGCTTTTGCACCCTGACCGATCCGGGCAAGAAGATACGCACCGGCGTTACCGCCATTCTGCCCCGCCCGGGGCCTGAACCGCAGCCGGTATGGGCCGGCCAATACGCCTTGAATGGCAATGGAGAGATGACCGGAACCCATTGGATCAACGATGCGGGGTATTTCCTCGGGCCGATCCTGATCACCAATACCCATGGCGTTGGTGCCGCCCATCTGGGGGCCACCCGCTGGATGATCGACCATTACGCCAGCTATTTCCGCGATCATCACGCCTGGGCGATGCCGGTGGTCGCCGAAACCTATGACGGCGTGCTGAACGACATCACCGCGCTGCATGTCACCCCGGACCATGCGATCACTGCGCTGAAAGCGCTGTCCACCGGCCCCGTGGCCGAAGGGTCAACTGGCGGCGGCAACGCCATGATCTGTTATGAATTCAAGAGCGGCACCGGCACCTCGTCGCGCCAGATCACGCTGGGCGAGCAGCCCTATACCGTGGCCGCATTGGTGCAGGCCAACCACGGCATCCGTCCCTGGCTGACCATTCTGGGCCGTCCCATCGGCCAGCTGATGCCCGAAGATACGCTTTATTCGGCCGAGATGGGCTCGATCATCGTCATCCTGGCCGCCGATGCGCCGCTGTCGGGCCTTGCCTTGCGCGCCCTGGCCAAACGCGCCGCAATCGGCATCGGTCGGGGCGGCAGTCCCGGCGGCAACAACTCGGGTGACATCTTCCTGGCACTGTCCACCGCCGACCCCGGACCGATGCCGCAATTCGCCCCGCCCGTCACCACAAGGGCAGAGCTGAACATGGACTACGCCGACCCGCTTTATCTGGCCGCCGTCGAGGCCATCGAAGAGACCGTCGTCAACGCCCTGGTCGCCGGGCAAGATACTCCCACCGTCAAACCCCTCGGCCTGACCTGCAAAGCCATCGACCATAACCGCCTGAAAGCGGCCTTCCGGCCCGCCTGATCGGCACCGTCCTCGGCGGCGATTGGCGGAAATTCAGGCGCCAGTCGCCGTGGGCAGATGCGGCACGATCACCGGCAATCGCTGGCGCGACAGCAGGATCTCCGGCTCGATCTGCCAATGCCGTTGCAGGCAGTCTGCAGTCAGCGCCTGATCGGGCGGCCCGTCCGCGACAATCCCGCCTTGCGCCAGAACCACCATCCGGTCGCAAAACCGCGCCGCAAGCGTCAGGTCGTGCAGCGCCGCAATCACCGGAATTCCGGCAGTCGCCGCATGGCGGCGCAGGGTCTCCATCACCTCGATCTGGTGATGCAGGTCCAGCGCCGAGGTCGGCTCGTCCAGCACCAGCAACCGGGGCTGGCGAAACAGCCGCTGCGCGATCAGGACGCGCTGCTGCTGGCCCCCCGACAGGTCGATCATCGCCCGGTCGGCCAACGCGGCCAGACCCATGGCTGCCAGCAGCGCCTCGGCCTCGCGCAGGATCACAGGCGGAATGCGCAGCCCCAGCGCCTCGCGCCGTCCCAGCAAGATGCAATCCAGCACCGTAAGGGTCGAGCGAACGGCGAAACTCTGCGGCAGATAGCCGATCTCGCGGCGGCCAAGCACCCGTCCGGCGCGGGCAATCCGCACCGGTGCCGGGCCAAGCCCGGCAATGGCCGACAGGACCGTGCTTTTGCCCGCACCGTTCGGACCGACGATGCCCAGCACCAGCCCTTCCGGCAACGACAACCGGCACGGCGACAGGATCGCCGTCCGACCGCGCCGCAGGGCCGGGATGTCGATGTCCAGCATATTCATATCCCCTTGTGCCGCAGGATGACGACCATCAGCATCGGTATCCCCGCCACCGCCGTGATGATCCCGACCGGGATTGCCGCGCCCTCGGACAGCAGCTTGCCCACCACCGAGGCGGCCACCAGGATGGTCGCCCCCGACAGCGCCGCAACCGGCAGCGCAAGCCGGTGATCCTCGCCCACCAGCGAGCGCGCGACATGCGGCGCGATCAGGCCGACAAAGCCGATGGTGCCGGTAAAGCTGACCGCTCCTGCCGTCAGCGCCGCGGTCACCAGAAAGGCACGGCGGCGCATGGCATGAACATCCAGCCCAAGGCTGGCGGCATTTGCCTCGCCCAGCCGCAGCGCCGTCAGCGCCCAGACATCGCGCGCGATCACCGGAAGGCAGAGCAACAGGATCACGCCCGACACCTGCACCGCCACCCAGTTCGCCTTCAAAAGCGAGCCGAACAGCCAGAACACGATCTGTTGCAACACCTCGGGCGAGGCCATGAACTGCATCAGGGATTGCAGCGATTGAAAGAAGAACATCACCGCGATGCCGGCCAGCACAAGGATCTCGGGCTGCGATCCCTTGAACCGGGCGACCAGCCAGACCAGACCCGTCGCCAGCAGCGTCGCGGCAAAGGCGCAAGCTGGGGTCAGCAGCCATTGCGGCAACGGCAACACCAGATAAGGCGATCCCAGTATCGCCAGCGCCGCCCCGAACCCCGCCGCCGCGGAAAACCCCAGCGTGAAGGGCGAGGCCAAGGGATTGGCCAGGATCGTCTGCATCAACAGCCCCGCCAGACCCAATGAGAACCCCACGATCAGCCCCATCACCAGCTGTGGAAACCTGATCTGCCACAGGATCGTCGCGGCGGCGCGGTCCGCACCGTCAGGACCGGCCAGAAAGGTCCGCCAGATCTCGCCGGGCGACATGCCCGAGGGGCCGGTCATCAGATCGGCCAGCGACAACAGGAACAGGATCAGGGCGGCGGCCACAACCGCCACCCCGCGCCGTGCCCCCCTTGCCCGCCACCGTTCGGTGGCAGAGACAGGGGCAAGCGCACTCATTTCAGCTTGGTCACGAACAGGCCATCGGCCGCGATCGGCATGAAGGCCTTGTAATACTCGGCCAATTCTGCCGCCGGATCGACATCGGCAAAGGCCTCGGGGTACAGCGCCTTGGCGATGGCGCGGGCATAGACGAAATCCGACAGCGTGCGGTTGCCGCCGTGGTAGATGCCGTAAACCTCTTTGGTCTTCACCGCCGGCAGATCGGCCCAACCGGCGCGGGTGGCATAGGCCGCCATCTTCGGCTGCGCCAGTTCATCGCTGGCACCGAAGCCAAGGATCACCGCCTCGGGCTTGTTCAGCCATTCCGAACCGGCCAGCAGGATGACATCGGGTTGCTGGGCGATCACATATTCGGGGCTCAGCGGGCCCCAGTTCTCGATCTGGCCCTTGGCGATATTGTCGCCGCCGACAAGGTCGATCACCCCGGCCCACATGCCCTTTCCATAGGTATTGCCCACCTCGGAGGGGCCCTTCTGCGCCAGCTCGACATAGATCTTGCGATGCGACGCCCCGGCCTTCACCACCCGCTCCATGGTGTCGCGGGTCTTGGCTTCATACATCGCGGCCAGGGCCTCGGCCCGTTCCGGCTGGCCCATCACCGCGCCCAGGATGCGAGTGGACAGCAGGTGCTTTTCCAGCGTCTGCGCATTGTAGTCGATGGCGACAACCTTGATCCCGGCATCCTCCAGCTGCTGCACGCCGGGCTCGCCGATTGCCGACGTCTGCCAAGGCGACAGGATCGCCACCTCGGGTTTTGACGCGATCAGCGCCTCGACCGAAAAAGTGTTGTCATCGGCATTGCCAAAGTCAGGCAGGCTCTCCAGCTGCGGGAACTTCGCGGTATAGACCTTCCACTGGCCGGGCCGCCAATCCGCCCAGGGCGCGCGGGAAATCGACACAAGCTTGTCGACGCCTTCGGCCCCGGTCACCGCCAGATAGTCTTCATAGTAAAATCCCAGCGCCACGCGCGTGGGTGCCGCCTCCAGCGTGACGCTGCGCCCCTCTATGTCGGTCACGGTAATTTCGGCCAGCACTGGCGTCGTCAACGACAGCGCAAGGGAAGATGCAGCAAGGCTGCGGATCAGGGTTTTCATGGTGTTTTCCTTTGGTTTTCCAGGCGCTTGGCCCATATCGAGACTCCAACTGCGTCAGGCGGAAGCCAAAGGCGGGCCGCGGCTGGGCGGCAGGGTGATCGCAGCGCGGGTCAGCGCCGGCGCGCCGATGTCGTCGAAATCGACCTGCGCCAGCAGGTCGGGTTGCGTACCCATCGCCCCCGTCACCCGGCCGGGCAAAGGGCCGCCCAGTTGCAGGATGCAGGCCGGACAGCCCTTGCCCGAACGCGGATCGGCCGCAGGCGGCGCACCGCAAACGCTGTCGAGCACGGCCGCCTGAAAGACATCGCCCCCCGGCAACCCCTGCCGCGGATGGGCAGACGAAAACGCCAATCCCAGCATCAGCAAAAGAAGGATCAGAACGCGGATCATCAGCCCTCCTCGCCCGGCGGCGGCAGGCGGCCGATGATCAGATTGCGCACCGCTTCGGGGCGTTTTGGCCTTGGCACCAAGCCTTCGACCTCCTTCAGCCAAAGGGCGGCAAAATCGGCCAGCGCCGACGACTGCCCGGCCACGATCCCGCCGAAAAGCCAGCTCCAACGCCCGTTCGCCGCGATCGAAACCCGGCCGCGACGGGAGCAGCCGCCAAGGCAGGAATACCCCGCAACCCGCGCGCCGCCCAGGCCCGTGCGCCCGGCAAAGACCGCCGACAAGGCATGGCAAAGCGCCTCGCCGCCGGGGCAGCCAAGGCAGACGTGAACATCGAAGGCGGGGTTGTCGCTCATGCCCGCGCCTGCCCGGACATGCGGAAAATCGACAGCGAGCAACCGAGACTGGTCATGGATTTGTCCTCTGGATGGGGCAAAGCAAGCGCCCCGCGTGATCGGGTTCGAGAAAGCCGCGATCAGGCCAGAGGGGGCGCGCGCAACCCGCGCGCTGGGTCCAGAACGACGCGCAAGGCACGACTTTCGCGCGGAGCTACGATTTTTGCGACGAAAACCAGATCGGCGTCGTGCAAAGGCAGGTCGGTCCGAACCGGCAAGGCGCAGCCGACGATATGGCAGGCCGGACAATCGCCATGATCCGGCATTCCGTCCCCACCGCTATCTCCGCAAAGATCCGACAGGTCGCCGCCGGCCAGAACATAGGCCTCGAACAGGACGTCATTTCCCGAAGGCATCCGATGCGCATAGCCCGTCGCAACCAGCGCGACGGTAACGGCCACAAGCAGGGCAAGACGCCGAAGGGAAGACAGCGAAATACGCATCAGACCGATATGCTATCCGGTTTCC
>JBATAV010000265.1:0-2137 GCA_049662025.1 Paracoccaceae bacterium
CTTTGTGCTGACCAGCCGTGGCCACAACGCGGGCATCGTGTCCGAGCTGGGCCACCCGCGCCGCAGCTACCGGACAGGCACCAAGCGCGGGATCTGTCGCAAACTTCTTCCGGGCGCAATGGCAAGATCAGACTTGGCTCTGTGCCAGATTCCTGCTCGGAAAAAGCTTGCGACAGATCCTCAGACCCCTAACTGGGCTGCCGGTCGGATTGGCTTCCCAAATCATCTCGGGGTCGAACCAGCCTTACGGCGATTGCAGGCAATCGCCTGCCGGCCAACGGATCGTCAACGAACCGCGGCGCCTGAGCGCTTCATTGTAGGCTGGCAAGTTCCGGGTCTTGTAGGTCGGTGGTGTGGGTTTGCTCATGCTTTTCAGCTATCACGCTGGATTCACAAGATGAATCCCTCACACGATTTGTGCAACAGAGCCGGATCGCATCATCAAACCGTGGGATCAAACAACTAGAGTCCTCGGCGACGGCATGTGCCGGCTTGGGGGCAAGCCCTTCGACGATCTCGTCAAGCGCTCTTTCCGCTTCGTCCTGATCGAAATCGGTGCTGTAGCGTTTGCGCACGCCCAGATCGGACAAAATGTGATGGGTTTCCGCCACCACGTCATGCCGGGCCAGACAGTTGCGCACACAGGCAAGCACGCAGCCGTCAATCGCAATGATCCGACGACCCGATCTGGCAGTCCGCACCAACTTGGGCACATCGCCGCCGACACCCGCGATGCAGGACATTTCGGCAATCCCGCGCCGATCGAGCCGAATGGCCAGATGGTTGGCCATCTGTGCGGCGCTCGAACAACCCGAGCAGGAGTAAACGAGCGGAAGATGTTCACGTGACGCCAAGGCAGTCTCCTCAGGCTTCGCCCTGTCTTAGCAGCGCTGTCCGTCGTCATCCATGATGGAACAACATAGCCGTTCGAAGTTTGGAAGCTCTGTTTCGTTCGCGTGATTGATTATGCCGCTTGTTATCAGTGTTGCAAGTGGCGTTGGCGGGCTATCAGTTTCTTGATTCCATCTCCTCCTCTGACGCCGCTGTTGATACCTGCCTGTCTGATCCCTCCGGCGATCAGGTGTTGTCAAACAAATGCGAACCAGTCTCTGCAAGGATAGTGCTACTGTCCTTATGCCGTACCTATTTCCCTCGGCGCGGCACTGTGGGATCGAGGCTTCGTCGTAAGTCAGATCAGATCGAGTAGCCCTCACATTCGATACATGCCACCGGATTTTGTCGGCAAAGGGATGCAGCTTGTAGACCGATTTCCACGGCGCCACGTGGTCATCCTCGACGCCCACGGCAAAGATTGGCGCGCGGATGTCCGACACGGCGATCGCACGCTCGTCAACTTGATAGCGCACCTCTGCCAGATTGTTGTTCAAAAACAGCTTGCGCAGATATTCCGAATGCATCCGGGTTGCATCTGCATTTCACGCCATCAGGGCGAAAGCGTCGCGGCGCTGGCCGGCAGGTAGTCGCGGATCGCGGGTGGCCAGATCAGATCGCGAGCCCGCCGCAGGGCAAAGGCCCCGGTCATCTGGTCAGAGGAAAGATAGCCCTTTTCCGCCATCATGTCCTCAATCAGCGTGACGTCGCTGTCGTTGATGAACAGCCGCAGCAGTCCAGCTTCGGTGAAATCGATCTGCGCGGCCAGCAGGGTGACCGAGGCGAGGCCTTCGTCGCCATCGCGCCCCATTACAGCCGCCACGATCAACGAAAGCGTGCCGCCAAGACAATAGCCGACGGCGTACAGTTTCGGCGCATGGGTGATCGTCTGCACAGCGTCCATTGCCGCCATGACGCCAAGCTGGCGATAGTCCTCCATGCCAAGATCCCGGTCCCCGGCATCGGGGTTCTTCCATGAACACGGTGAATCTTCGGGCCACCAGAATGCGGACCAATGAGTTTTGCGTGGACACATCGAGAATGTAGTGTGTCATGATCCAGGCTGGCACGATCAGGATCGGCTCGGGCCGTACGGTTCCAGTCGTCGGCGCATATTGGATCAGTTCGATCAGGTTGTTTAGGGACACCACCTTGCCTGGGCTGGTCGCCAGATTGCATCTCACCTCGAACGGCTGCGGACCGGGCGGCTGCCCCGTTCCGGTCTTGCACGCCACATCCCCGGCCA
>JBATAV010000266.1:0-12782 GCA_049662025.1 Paracoccaceae bacterium
AGATGCACTGTGTCAAACTGCTGGGTCAGCGCCTCATGGCGCGGGACTTCGACCGTCAGGTCGCGGAGTTCCAAATTCGTGTTGCCGTCCTGAACGGCTTCACCGCGCTCGGCACGCCCATTACAGATGTCGTGGGATAAGTCTGTCTGGGGATAGGGGAACCCCCACCGTCAGACCATTTGTGCAACATGTGTAACCGCCCCGGGCGCAAGAGGTATTTTCAGAGCTGATTTTGGCGCGTCATCGGGTGCTGACATGTGTCCGGCCTCATGATGCGGCGTCACACATGCCGCAGGCCCGTATGGTGTTCGAAAGGTCGGGTCCAGATCAAAGCCGCGTGCTCCAAGGCACTCTGTTGCGCACTGGTTCTCCCGATCCCGTCTCACGACTATTGCGCCAAACTGCTCCTTGCCCTCTTCCGCTCCGACGTCCTCGCGACCTACAGCGGGCCTACGCCGCTGCGGTCGGAGACTGGTAGACGCCACCTCGGGCCATCAGGGCCCAGACGATGCGCGCCATTTTGTTCGCGAGAGCCACCCGCACCAACATTGGTGGCTTGCGCGTCAGCATCCCGCCCAGCCACGTGCCGGGCTTGGCCGCAGCATGGACATGCCGCTTGATGATGACGCTGTTGGCGCCGATGATCAGCAAGCGTCGCAAGGATCGTTCACCCATCTTCGTCGTGGCCCCGAGCCGCTGCTTGCCACCGGTCGAATGCTGTCGTGGTACCAGACCAAGCCAGGCGGCAAAATCGCGCGCCTTGCGGAACGTTTCTGGCGGCGGGGCCAGGACGGCAATGGCCGTGGCGATCAACGGACCAATGCCCGGCACCGTCATCAGTCGTCGGGCCACGTCATTCTCTTTGGCCCGGCGGGCGATCTCTGCATTCAGTTTCCCGATCTCCGCATCGAGGTTGGCCAGTGCCATGACCAGCACCTTCAAAGTGGCGATGGCATCGGCGGGTATGCCGCTGTCCGAGTCCTCGACGACGGCGATCAGTTTCGATGTGTTGGCCGCCCCCTGCGGCACAATCTGGCCGAACTCGGTGAGGTGACCGCGCAGGGCGTTGATCGCCTGCGTACGCTGCCGGATCAAAAGTTCTCGCACGCGGAAGACCATCGCCGCCCCTTGGGTCGCTTCACTTTTTACGGGAACGAAGCGCATCGTCGGGCGCACTGCCGCTTCACAGATCGCCTCGGCATCTGCCGCGTCGTTTTTCTGGCGCTTGACGAAGGGCTTGACGTAAGCAGGTGGGATCAGCCGAACGTCATGGCCCAGCAGGCCGATCTCGCGCCCCCAAAAGTGGGCGCCGCCACAGGCTTCCATCGCAACAACGCAAGGTGGCAACTGCCCGAAGAACTCCAACACCTGCGCTCGCCGCAGATTCTTGCGCAGAACCGCATGGCCTGCGCCGTCCGCCCCGTGGACCTGAAACACATTCTTCGCCAGATCCAGTCCGACCGTGATAATCTCCGACATGACCGCTCCCCTTTTGTGGATCCTCACAGACCCACCTTGGCACACAGATGTCGTCGGGGGGCGGTTACATCATCAGAGCCCTTGATCAGGGTAATTGCCGAAACCCGAGGAACATACATCCACTTCTGCGGGCCAAGCACGATGGAGTCCGCGTCATCGAGTCCGGTCAGAAAATCTTTGAATCGGCCGCTTACGGCGAGGGCAGCGCCATAAATAGCGTCGACGTGGTGCCAAGCGCCATACTGTCGGCAGAGTGCAGTGATGCCAGTGATGTCGTCGACCGAGCCGTGAATTGTTGTTCCCAAAGCACTCGCAACAATCGGGCGGGCGCCCGCCGACAAACTACCAAGTGCTCGACGCAAGACATCGCAATCAATCCGACCGGCTGCGTCACACGTCAGCTTGTGTATCCTGCTCGGGCCTATCCCGAGCACGATGGCCGACTTCGACAAAGAAATATGGCCCGACTCTGGCATCAGTAGATGGAAGCGGTCACGATCCTCGACCGGAGAAAACCCCCCGACCGCTGCGAAAAGCGCGGTCAGATTCGCAAGAGAACCTCCGCTTGCAAACTGACCTTGCCACCCTTCGGATAGAGCCAGACGCGCGGAAAAGAATGCTATCAACTGCTCTTCGATTTGACTCGCAAATGGCGAAAGCTCGCGGAATAGCAGATTGTTGTTGAGGCCAGCTACTAACCCCTGAGTCAGCGCCGCTGCTGGATGTGGGGCGGTGTCCATATGACCGGACATCCAGGGCGTCGCCAGATGCGCCGACTGCTCTGTGATCGTACGCCAGATTGCTGGCATCCCCGCAAGTCCACATCCGTTTTCAGGGATTTCGAGAGGGGGTTCGTTTTGACCTGGCATTGGCCGCGTGCTGCGATAGGCCCGCAGAATTTCCGCTATCAGGGCCGGACCGACTGCGGAAATGCCGTCAAATTCGAACATATTGTCCATTGCTCGCCTTTGCACTCGGGGTAGCCATGTCGCGAAGAGCGAAACTGCCACGTTGTGAGCAGCCGGCAGCCTCGACCGGGATGATGACGGAGCCTGCAGGATGCAATCAGGTCGTCGTGCAGGCCGAAAACAGAAGGATCAATCGGTGCTGAAGGCGGTGCCAACGACGTCATCACCTTCAGACCAGCTGTGCTGCCATGCGTGTTGTTCACAGACCTTGCCCGCGCGGAACTTGAAGTACTCGATTCCGCGTTCGTGCACCTTTTTTCCGGTTTCAGGGCTGGTGTAGGCACTGTTCCAAGAGGCGACGATCGTGTCATCGGAATGTGCGATGTACTGCTTCGTAATTTGCAGATCGGTCGCATATGCAAACCATTTTGCCGGTCGCTGGGACAGTTCCGGCCCAGACTGGCGCTGGTTAGTGCCCCAGACCTGCACGGCGTCGTCTGTGAAGCCCTGACCGGCCTTCTTCCCGTCGTGGGCTTGCCAGACCGCTTCGAGATCCTTGACCCATTGCCGGGGGTCGCCCGGAAGTTGGGATTCTATCGATGACATTTGATACTCCATGACGTTTCGCGGTGCTTCTAGATGTCGAGCAACAGGATGCGCCGCTCGAAGTCGGTAACGACCGTGGATGCCGCGCGAAGGCTCTGACGACCAAAGTTGGCGTAGTGCTTCTGGATCACAGATCCGAATGCCTCGTTAACCATCTGCGAAGACTCGAAGGCGATCGTCGCCTCTTCGAGGCTGGACGGCAGCTTCGGGCTTTCGATCATGCCATAGGCATTTCCGGTTGCAGCTTCGCCAATCGGTTCAATTCCCTCCTCAATGCCTCGCAACCCTCCGGCCAGCATCGCTGAATAGGCGAGATATGGATTTACGTCGGCCCCTGGAATTCTGTTCTCGATCCGGCGCGACTCCCCTTTGCCGACCAGCCGCAGGGCGGCAGTTCGGTTGTCTTCGCCCCACGTGACACTGGCTGGGGCAAAAGTTCCGGGGCGCAAGCGCCTGTATGAGTTGATCGTTGGTGCAAGGAATAGAAAGACGTCCCGCAAATGGGCGGTCAAGCCGCCAAGAAAGTGCCGCATAGTCTTGGACGTGCCACGACCGTCGTCACCGCTGGCAAATGCGCTTTTCCCGTCGGCGCCCAACAGCGACATGTGAATGTGACAGGAACTCCCCCCTAAATCATGCGCGAGCTTCGCCATGAAAGTGGCGACCATGCCCTGCTGGATCGCGATTTCCTTTGCCCCGGTTTTGAAGACCATATGTCGATCTGCGGCTTCCATCGCCTCTGCGTATTCGAGGTTCACTTCGATTTGCCCCGGTGAGTATTCTGCTTTTGCCATTTCAACGAAGACGCCCGCCGCCTCCATGTGGCGGCGCAAAGGGCCGAGATAGCCTTCGTCCTCGGACGTACGGATGAGTGTTTCGGGGTGTAACGTGCGATGGCGTGTCTTGAGGTTGACAAAGCCCTTGTCGAAGGCCGTCATCGCAGTTTCGTCCAGCAGATAACACTCAAGCTCGGACGCGAACAACGGCTTCAGGCCATGGCCTGCCAACCGCGCGATGAGGTCCTTCAGAATTGTCCTTGGCGCGACCGAGATTTCCGTGCCATCGGGGTGGTTGGCATCTCCCATGACGAAGACAGTCTTGTCGAACCATGGATAGGGCCGGATCGTGGAAAGGTCGGGCTTCACCACGAGATCGGGATAGCCGTTGTCCCATCCCGTAAGCGCATAACCTGGGTCAAGCGAGTGATCATGCCCCCAGCCGAGCACAACCGAACACGTCCCGACACCGTCCTTGCCTGCGGCCATGAAGTGGCGTGCGGTCATGCGTTTGCCGTATATCCGGCCCTGCATGTCCGTCGCGGCCACGATTACAGTCTCCACCAGTCCGGAGGCGACTTGGGCTTCCAGATCTTCAAAGGTCATTTGATTTGCTCCCCATATCCGCACTACACTACGATATGTAAGGTGTGTCAACATACCTTTTAGGGGGAAGTGCTCGTGATAGAATCGGACCCACCTGCGCGATTGGACACCGAGGCGGGGACGGAACGCGCAGCAACAGCGCTTCTCAGAGGCGCGGCCCCAACGTCCAACGTCTTCGAAGCGACCGTGCAACGTCTTGGGCAATCAATAAAACTCGGCCTTTTCAAGCCAGGACAGCAACTTCCCCCGGAACGCGATCTGGCAGACATAATTGGTGTCAGCCGGGTCACAGTGCGGGCCGCCATCCAGGTATTGGCATCGGGTGGGTTTCTTGTTGCGCGACGTGGGCGGACCGGCGGCACCTTTGTGGTGGACAATCCGCCACAGTGGGAGGAACGATCCGAACAAGACGGCGGAAGGCAGGTCGACGTTCCCGGGTTTCTTGACAGGCGTTTCGTTCTTGAAACAGGAATATGCGAACTGGCCGCTGAACGTGCAAGTGAAGTTCAGGTTGCCTCGCTTCGGCAGCGGGTTGGGCAGATTGGTGAACTGGTTAATGATCTTGTCGAATTTCGCAGACAAGATGCCCAGTTGCACATCGCCTTTGCTGAAGCCACCGGGAATACGGATCTCGTGCGGATGTCTGCCGAGCTTCAGGCAGAACTGACGCCGCTTATCGCCTTGATTCCTCCTAGCCCCGACGCGTTGTCGCACTCAAATCTGCAACACGCGCGAATCGTCGCGTGTATCGCCAAGCATGATGGAGCGAGCGCCAGGATTGCGATGGCGGAGCACCTTCACGGGACGCGGTTGTTCTTGGGAGGGCTCCTGCCCGGACCAACGCAGGCCGCCCAGTCGAAAAAAGGTTGACGAGTCCTAGGAAAAGGTCAAAGGTTAAACATTATATTTTTGTCCCGGTGACTACCCAAGAAGCCGGTCTTTGCCGAAATTGGATAGTCAGGACTGGCTGTCAGGCGAATAGTGCACGGAGATAACGACAAGAAACAATCTGCCAACAAGGAGAAACACTATGAAAATGGCTTCGGGTTCCTTGCTGCTGAACCGGCGGCGACTGTTGACGACCGGTGCCGTCGCTCTGGCCGCCCCGGTAATTCTTCCGCGCCGCGCTTTCTCGCAACAGGCCAAGACCATCCGGATCGGCGGCGCCGTGCCGCTGTCCGGCCCGGTCGCCTATTGGGGTCAATCGACCGCACAGGGCTTTGACGACGGTGCCGCGGTGATCAACGAGGCCGGCGGCATCATGATCAACGGCGAACCGCATATGCTGGAGATCATCAGCTATGACACCAAGGGCGAGGTGGCCGATTCCCGCGCCGCAACCCTGCGTCTGGTTGAACAAGATGGCTGCAAATACGTCTTCAGCCAGGCCGCCGCCTCGACCGTGGGGATGCTGCAGGTGACCGAACCCGCGGGCGTCTTGTCGATCGTGGCCTGCTGGGGCTATCTGCAACTCTTCGGCAAAGAATATCCGCTGCACTTCCGGGCCGAGATGTCAGATTACGAACAGGGCTTTGCCTATATCCCGTTCATGCAGGAAAAATACGGCAAGGACGCGCTGAAGACGGCCGCCTTCATCGGCCCGAACGATCAGGACGGCACCGATTGCCACACGTCCTACAAGCGGCTGATGGACTATTACGGCATCACCCAGAAATCGGCCGAATTCTTCAACTGGGAAGACACCGACTTCTATCCGATCGTCGCCAAGACCATCTCCGATCCGCCCGACTTCATCGTCACCAGCCCCTCGCCGCCCGGCATCACCGCGTCGATCATCAAGGCGGCGCGGGAACTTGGCTACAAGGGTCCGATCTCGTCGCCCGCGGCCTCGGAAACCTCGACCATTCTTGAGGTCGCAGGCGAGCAGGCCGATGGCGTCATCCTGCCGGTGACCAATGTGTCGCCCTCGACCGATACGCAAAAGGCCATCGAGAAACGCTTCCTTGACCGGTTCGGCAGCTTCAACGCGCTGGCGGGCAATTATTCCTGGTGGATCTATTCGCTGAAAGCCGCCTGGGAAATGGCCGGGACCGCCGACGACACCAAGGCGGTGTCCGAGGCGCTGGCGCAGGTAGAGCTGAACGATACCTATGTCGGCAAGGTGAAATGGGGCGGCACAAAGTCGTTCGGCGTGGCGCGGCAGGGCATCTATGACTGCTACACTACCACCATCGACAAGGGTGTCGCCAAGGTCGAGGACGTGCGCTTCCCGGCCCTGCCGGACGACTACTGATCATAACCGCAGCCCTCAGATGGGGCAAACGCCAGTCCGAGGAAACCCGGGCTGGCAGCTGCATCGCATGGGCAATCCGCCCGGCACAGCCCGCGACATCGGAGCATTGATGGATGAGTGAATATCTTCAGATGGGTCTGACCGGGCTGAATCTGGGCTTGATGTATGCCCTGATCGCCATCGGCCTGACGCTGATCTTCGGCGTGATGCGCATCATCCAATATGCGCATGGCGAGATGTACATGCTGGGTGCGTTCACGCTGTACTATTGGCATGCCGAACTGGGCCTGCCCTACTGGCCGGGCGTGGCCTTCAGTGCGGTGCTGATCTTTTGTGTCGGCGCGGTGCTGCAGGTGGTGCTGTTCCGGCCCCTGCAGGGCAAGAACATCCTCTATTCGCTGGCCGTTTCACTGGGGCTGGTGCTGATTATCTCGGGCAGCGGGCAGCTGTTGTTCGGCACCACCACCAAGGGCATCCCCAGCGCGGTGTCGGGTGGCGTACTGATTGCGGGCGCCTTTCTGAGCTATGAGCGGATGGTGATCTCGGCGGTCTCCATCGGGTTGATCCTTGCGTTGTGGTGGTTTCTGCGCCGGTCGGTCACCGGCTTTGCGATCCGCGCAGTGGCCGAAGATCCGCAGACCGCAGCGCTGCAGGGCATCCAGACCGGGCGCATCCACTGGATCGCCTTCGGCATCGGATCGTCCATGGCCGCCATCGCCGGCTGCATGATGGGAACCTTGCTGTCCATTGTGCCGACCATGGGCTTTCTGGCCACCATCAAGGCGTTCATGATCGTCATCATGGGCGGCCTTGGCTCGGTCGTGGGTGCGCTGATCGGCGGTCTGATCCTGGGCATGATCGACTCGGTGGTGACGACAACGATCAGTGGCGACATCGCCATCATCCTCAGCTTCGTGGTGATCTTCCTGATCCTGGTGTTCCGGCCCTCGGGCCTGTTCGGCCAGAACTGGGACTAGACCCCTGCCCTTCGCGCCATTTCGGCCGTGCGGGTGATCCGACAACAGACGTTTGGGAAATGAGAATGGAAGATCTTGATCGACCCCAAAGGCTGCCTTGGGTACTTTTGCTGATCGTTGCCCTGGCCGCGCCCTTTCTGGTGCGCTTTGACCTGTACCTGATCCATGTCGGCATCGTCATCGCCTTCAACGTGGCGCTGGCCGCCAGCCTGTGGATGATCTGGTCGCTGGGGGTGATTTCCTTCGCCCATGCCGGATTCATGGGGATTGGCGCCTATGCCTCGGCGCTGGTCTTACACAAACTGGGCCTGTCGATGTGGTACGGGCTCTGGATCGGCGCGCTGTTCTCGGCGGCGATCGCCTTTCTCATCTCGATCGCGCTGATGCGGACGCGGGCGGTCTATTTCTTCATGGCCTCCTGGGCGGTGGGCGAGGTGATCAAGCGCAACTTCGCCTATTTCAAGGATTTCTTCGGCGGCTGGGACGGCATCTTCGACATCACCCCGCCGGTCATCGACCTGGGATTCGTGCAGATCAATTTTGCCAACCGGGTCGCCTATTACTACCTTGCGCTGTTGTTCGTGTCGGTGACGGTCTGGATCATCCATCGGATGAATTCCTCGCGCACCGGGATGATCTACTGGTCGATCCAGGAAAACGAGCTCCTGGCCCAGCACACCGGCATCAACGTGTTTCGCCAGAAGGTGATCTGCTTTACCATCGCCTGCACGCTGGTCGGCATGACCGGCGCGCTTTATGCCCATTACCAGACCTATATCAGCCCCAAGAGTTTCGATATCTGGAAGTCGGAATTCGCGCTGGTGCACCTGATCGTGGGCGGGCTGACCACCGTGGGCGGCCCGGTTGCGGGCGCCATCAGCCTGACCATCGTGGACGAGTTGTTGCGCGCCACCGGCTATTTCCGCACGGTATTCTTCGGCGTGGTGCTGATTGCCTCGGTTCTTCTGTTGCCGGGCGGGTTGGAGACCATTCCGGGCCGTTTGCGCCGTCTTTTCCACCGCGGCACCGGCAAGTAGAGGGCGCATCATGCATGAACTGGAAGCCACCAATCTGCAGATGAAATTCGGCGGCGTCACCGCGATTGCCGGGCTGTCCCTGACCGTGGAAGAGGGCGAGATTCGCGGGCTGATCGGCCCGAACGGCGCCGGAAAGACCACGTTCTTCAACGCCTGCTCGGGTCGCTACCCGGTGACCGCGGGTGAGCTGCGCTATCGCGGGCACAAGATCAACGGCTTGCCACCGCATGAGATTGCGGCTCAGGGGCTGGTTCGGACGTTCCAGCATGTGACCTTGTTCAAGCGGTTCACGGTCCTGAAAAACGTCATGGCCGGGAATTACCTGCACGCCCAGCACAGCTATCTCGGCTCGCTGTTTCGCACCCGCAAAACGCGCGAGGCCGAAGCGGGCAGCGAACGACGATCCCGCGAATTGCTGGATTTCGTCGGTCTTGGCCACATACTGCACCAAGAGGCATCGACCCTGGCGCATGGCCACCAGAAAATGCTGGGTATCGCCATCGCCCTGGCGGCGGAACCCCGCATGCTCTTGCTGGACGAGCCCTGCGCCGGCATGAACAGCGATGAGTCGCGCGAGATGATCGGGCTGGTCCGCCGCATCCGCGACACCGGCATCACCGTCATGCTGATCGAACATGACATGAAGGTGGTGATGGGTCTCTGCGACCGCATCACCGTCCTGAACTTCGGCAACGAGATCGCCGATGGCACGCCGGAAGAAGTGCGCGCCAACCCCGAAGTCCGCGAAGCCTATCTGGGGAGCCAGTCCCATGTTGCTTGAGGTCAGGAACCTGCGCATCCACTATGGCAAGGTCGAGGCCGTCAAGGGCGTGTCGTTGGGGCTGGAACGCGGCCAGATCATCACCCTGATCGGCGCCAACGGGGCGGGCAAAAGCTCGATCCTCAATGCGATATCGGGGTTGGTGAAACCCAGCGCAGGGGAAATCCTGTATGAGGGCGAGGCGATCACCGGCCAGCCACCGCATCGCACCGTCGAGCAAGGCATCGTCAATGTCCCCGAGGGGCGCAAACTTTTCAAGCTGATGACAGTGCGGGAAAACCTGCGGATCGGAGCCTATCTCGAGCGCGACCGGGCACGGATCGCCAAGGGGATCGACGAGATCTTCGACCGCTTCCCGATGCTGCGTGAAAAGCAGAACCAGCCAGCGGGCAAGCTGTCGGGCGGCCAGCAGCAGATGGTGGCCATCGGTCGCGCGCTGATGGCCCGCCCCAAGGTCTTGCTGATGGACGAACCCTCGCTCGGTCTGTCGCCCAAGCTGATCGACGAGATTGCAGGACTTATCGTGCAACTGCGCGATTCCGGCCTGTCGATCGTGCTGGTCGAACAGAACGCCAATCTGGCGCTGCAACTGTCCGACCATGGCTATGTGCTGGAAACCGGCTCCATCGTGCTGGAGGGGCCGTCCAAGGCGCTGCTCAGCAACCCCGAGGTGGCAAAGGCCTATCTTGGCGCGTGACGCAACGGAGGCGAAGATGCAGAGAGGCGCAGACAGCATACCCCCGGCGGGCGAGGATTTTGTGCTGCTTGGCTACGTCGATTTAGATGGCGTGGTGCGCGGCAAATACGCGACGACCGAGAAATTCGCCTCGTGGTCCGACAAGGGTGGGGCGTTCTGCTCGGTCGTGCTGGGCTGGGACAGCCGCGATGCGCTCTATGCCAACCGCCACACTGGCTGGCACACCGGCTATCATGACGATCCGATCCGCGTGGTGCCCGGCGAGGGCCGTATCATGCCGGGCGACGGGCGGCGCTTTCACCTGATCGAATATGCGGATGGCCCCGGCGCCGCAATCTGCCCGCGCCGTCTGGCAGGCCGGGTCTGCGATCAGGCCGAAGGCATGGGCCTGACGCCGAAGATGGGGTTTGAGTACGAATTCTATGTCTTCCGCGAAACCCCCGCCACCGCGCTGGCCAAAGGCTATCGCGGGCTGGACATGCTGAGCCCCACAACGGGCGGCTATTCCATCCTGCGCACCGCCGTTGAGGATGATTTCTTCTCCGGCATGATGGCCCTTGCCTGCCAGCTGGACACGCCCTTGGAGGCGATCCATCCCGAGGCCGGCGAAGGCGCGATGGAATACGCCTTTGCGCCCTCCGGCGCGATGCAGGCGGCGGACCGCGCGGTGATCTACAAGACCTTCTCCAAGGCCTGGGGCCAGCGCCGCGGGCTGTCGCTTTGCTATATGGCCAAGCCGATCAATGGCTTGCCCGGCTGCGGTGGCCATGTGCATGCCTCGCTGTGGCACGGCAAGACCTCGGCCTTCTGGGACGCCCATGCGCAGGGCAAGCTGTCTGAAATCGCACGGCACTATATCGGCGGGCAGTTGAAATACTTGCCCGAATTACTGGCGATGTATGCGCCCACCATCAATTCCTTCACCCGGCTGGCCCCCGGCTTCTGGGCCCCCACCGGCACCAGCTGGGGCTTTGACAACCGCACCTGTTCGCTGCGGGTGGTGGGCGACAGCGAAAAATCCCTACGGGTCGAGCTGCGCCCCCCGGCGGCCGATGCCAACCCCTATCTGGTGCTGGCCGCCGCCCTTGCCTCGGGCCTGCAGGGGATCCGCGAAAAGGCCGATCCCGGCCCGGCTGTGACGGGCAATGGCTATGAGCTGGCCTTGCCGTCGGAACGTCGGTTCCCCGACTCGCTGGCCGAAGCCGCCGACCGGCTGCGCCGCTCCGCCATGGCGCGCGACTGGTTCGGCGATGCCTTCGTCGATCACTTCTCCGCCTCGCGCCTGGCCGAAGTGGCGGCCCAACGTGCCCATGTCTCTGACTGGGAACTGAACCGTTATTTCGAGATGATCTGAACCTGGAAGCCCCACCATGACCCATGACCTGACCGCTCGCTGGACCTATCCGACCACCATCCATGTCGGGGCGGGCAAGATCGCCACCCTTGCCGCCCATACCACCGCCCTGGGTATGAAACGCCCGCTGGTGGTCACCGACAAGGGGCTGGCGGGCCTGCCGATGATCGCCTCGATCATGGGGCAGTTGCAGGAGGCAGGGCTGGCGGCAGCGCTGTTTTCCGATGTGCAGGGCAACCCGACCGACCTAAATCTGGCGGCCGGGATCACGGCTTTCCGGGCTGGCGCGCATGACGGGGTGATCGTCGTCGGCGGCGGCTCGGCGATGGACGTGGGCAAACTGGTCGCGTTGATGGAGGGGCAAACGATCCCGGTCTGGGATCTGGAAGACGTCGGCGATTGGTGGACGCGGGCCAAGGCCGATGCGATCCACCCGATCCTGGCCGTGCCGACCACCGCGGGCACCGGGTCTGAAGTTGGCCGCGCAGCGGTACTGACCAACACCGCCGACCACACCAAGAAGATCATCTTCCACCCGAAAATCCTGCCCGCGCTGGTGATCGGCGACCCCGAACTGGCCCTTGGCCTGCCGCCCGGCTTGACCGCCGCCACCGGCATGGACGCTTTTACCCACAGTTTCGAGACCTTCTGCGTCGACAGCTTTCATCCGATGGCCGATGGCATCGCACTGGAATCGATGCGGCTGATCAGCGATCAACTGCCCCGCGCAGTGCAAAACGGTCAGGATCTTGAGGCGCGAACAATGATGTTCGCCGCCGCCATGATGGGCGGTGTCGCCTTCCAGAAAGGCCTTGGCGCAGTGCATTCCATCGCCCACCCTCTGGGTGCGATCCACGACATCCAGCACGGCCTGGCCAATGCGGTGATCCTGCCCTACGTCGTCGCCTTCAATCGCCCGGCGATTGAGGCAAAGGTCGCCCGCGTTGCCCATACGCTGGAAATTCCCGGCGGGTTCGAGGGCTTTCAGGCCTGGCTTCTGGCCTTCCGTAAGACACTTGGCATCCCTCACACCCTTGCCGATCTGGGCGCCACCATCGCCAATGCCGACGAGATCGCCACCAAGGCGATGGCCGATCCCTCCACCGCCGCCAACCCGCGCAAGATGTCGCACGAGGACTTCCGGCGCCTCTACATCGCCGCCGTGACCGGCGATCTGACCGTTTCCTGACCCATAGGAGCCCGCCATGTTCACCAAGCTGACCGGCCGCAGCGCCATCGTCACCGGCGCGTCCAAGGGCATCGGCCGCGGCATCGCGCAGGGCCTTGCCGCACAGGGCGCCCTGGTC
>JBATAV010000267.1:0-2350 GCA_049662025.1 Paracoccaceae bacterium
GCTGGAGGCCGCGCGTGCCACCATCGCGGCTGCCGCGCCGTCCACGAGACTGCGCTGCGCATCTTGCGACGTGGCCGATTGGGACCAGGTCCGCCAGATGGTCGATGACGCGGCACAGGCGCAGGGCGGGCTGTCGATCCTCTGTGCCAACGCCGGCATCTATCCCCAGACCACGATGGAGGCGATGGAGCCCGCCGAATGGGACCACGTCATGGCGGTGAACCTTAAATCGTCCTTCCTCGCGGTCAAGGCCGCGATCCCGCATTTCCGCAAAGCCGGCGGCGGGCGGGTGATCCTGACCTCGTCCATCACCGGCCCGATCACCGGCTATCGCGGCTGGACGCATTATGGCGCGTCCAAAGCTGCGCAACTGGGTTTCATGCGCTCGGCCGCGATGGAACTGGCCAAGGAAAACGTCACCATCAACGCCGTCCTGCCCGGCAATATCCTGACCGAAGGCTTTGCCGGCAACGGGCCGGAATACCTGGCGGCCATGGCGGCTTCGGTCCCCCTTGGGCGGCTGGGCACGGTGGAGGATATCGCCAATGCCGTGCTGTTTCTGGCCTCCGACGCGGCGGGCTACATCACCGCCCAGCAGATCGTCGTCGATGGTGGCCAGGTGGTGCCGGAATCGCTGGATGCAATGGCATGACCGACCCCGCCCGCCCCAACCGCTGGCGGCGCTATTCCGACTGGGACGGCAGGCCCTTGCGGCTGGACCAGTTCGCCCGCGAAGACCCCGCCAACGGCTTTGCCGCGTTCAAAAGCCCCGCCGACCCCAAGCCCGGCCTGACCCTTGCCGCAGGACGGGTGGCCAGCATGGACGGCACGCTGGCGCATGATTTCGACATGATCGACGCCTTCATCGCCGAATATCATCTTGACCCGGAAATAGCCGCCGAAGCGATGGCGATGGACTCAGCCCACATCGCCCGGATGCTGGTCGACATGCACGTGCCGCGCGCCGATCTGGTCCGGCTGGCGCATGGCATGACGCCCGCGAAACTGGTCGATGTAGTGTCACGGCTGAACGCGCTGGAGATTGCCTTTGCCTATTCCAAGATGCGTCCGCGCAAGACGCCCGGCAATCAGGCGCATGTGACCAACGCCAAGGATGACCCCCTGCAACTGGCCGCCGATGCTGCCGTTGCCGCGGGGATGGGTTTTGACGAGATAGAAACCACCATGCGCGTCGCCCGCACCGCATGGTCGAATGCGCTGGCCTGTCTGGTGGGGTCTTCAGTGGGTGATTGGGGCACGCTCTTCCAATGCTCCTCCGAAGAGGCGGAAGAGCTGCGGATCGGCATGGCGGGCTTTACCTCCTACGCCGAAACCGTCTCGGTCTATGGCACCGAGCGCAGCTTTACCGATGGCGACGACACGCCTTGGTCAAAGGCCTTTCTGGTTGCCGCCTATGCCTCGCGCGGGATCAAGGCACGCTGCACTTCGGGCGGCGGCGCGGAACTGCTGATGGGCTATCATGAGGCGAAGTCGCTGCTGTATCTCGAGGCGCGCTGCCTGTGCCTGCAACGCGGCATGGGCGTGCAGGGCACCCAGAACGGCGGCATCGACGGCGCGCCGATCACCGCCAGCATCCCCGGCGGCATGCGCGAGATCATGGCCGAAAACCTGCTGGCGGTCTGGCTGGATCTGGAATGTGCCTCCGGCAATGACGCGCGGCCGACGGAATCCGAAATCCGGGTGGGGGCAAAGATCCTGCCCTATCTTCTGGCGGGGTCCGATCTGATCTGTTCGGGTTTTGGCTCGATCCTGAAATACGATAACTCGTTCAACCCCTCGCTCTTCAACGGCGAAGAGATGGAAGATTTCCTAGTCTTGCAACGCGATTTCGAAGCCGATGGCGGCCTGACGCCGATGCCGGAATCGACCGCGCTCGACCTGCGCACCCGCGCAGTTGACGCCATTTCGGCGGTGCTGGAGGAGCTGGACCTTGCCTCCCCCACAGCCGAGATGAAGGCCAGCGTCATCGCTGCTTCCGGCTCGCGCGAAACCACAACCTTTTCGACGGGTGAAACCGCAAGGATCAGCGAGGCGATCCAGGCCCGCGGCATCGACGTGATCGACGTGATCCGCGCCCTGCAGACCCGGGGTTTCGCACACGAGGCGGAAAACCTCTTGCACATGGTCAAGTTGCGGGTGACCGGCGACTACCTGCAAACCGCCTCAATCATCCGCGACGGGCGCATCCTGTCGGCGGTCAATGACCCCAACGATTATGCCGGCCCCGGCACCGGCTATCGGCTGACGACAGAACGCCGCGACCAGATCTGCGACATCCGCGACCAGATCGGCCAGGCCGAAGTGCTTGGCCGACAGGCCCGCCACCGCA
>JBATAV010000268.1:0-2155 GCA_049662025.1 Paracoccaceae bacterium
CCCTTGGTCAGCCCGCTTGCCTTTGCCGTGCCGCCGGTACCCGCCACCTCGCCGCCGCCGTTGCCCTTGGCCGGGTTGCCCCCGGCTTCCGCTGCCGCTGCGGGTTTTTTCTTCTTCGCCCGCCCGGCGTCTTTCGGCGCGGGCGGCACTGTCCTTGCGACAACCGCACCCTGATCAAGCATCGGCGCCGCCGACAAGACCAAGGGCTGAACGGCCGCAACTGCGATCTCGGGCGACAGTGAGGGCGGCGGAGAGTCATCGGTCAACGACTGGGCATCCATCATGGGCAGGTCGGGTGCAATCTCGGGTCGGGAATCGCTGACCAGATCGGCAGGGGTCAGAAGTTCGACCCGGACCGACGGCGGAAGGCTTTGCGTCGCCACGCCAGCCGCCCCCGAGGAATCTGGCCCGCTTGACGCCGCAGCCGTCACCGCCAGCGCCGCCGCTCCGTGCAGCATGGCCGAAACTGCCAAGGCCGCCCACCCACGCAGGCCGCTACCGGCAGCAGTGCGCTGCGGGTGGCGCTGCGATTGGGCCGCAACGTGCGGTGCATGCCCCGAGGCGGGGGCGAAAACCGCCGCCGCATCCAGCCGCCTGCCAAGGATCACTCCGCTGCCGTCCATGCCCTGCCAATGCCCGCCGCGCGGCCCTTCAGACTGGTCGAGGGGTGCGCGCGGCGGCCCCGGTTGTCAAGTCCGCACCAGACCGGACCGGCAGCGTTTGCGACATGCGCCGTATCGTCGGTCAGGTCTTCGCAACTGGAGCCTTGCTCTTGAGAACCGAGATGTTAGGATTCGCGCATGATGCTGCCTGACAAGACCCGACGACTGACCAAGGCCCTGCGCGACGGCGGGGTGCGCGTCACACGCCAGCGCGAAGTGCTGCTGCGCGTGCTGAATGAGGCCGAAGATCACCCCGATGCCGCCGAACTGCACCGTCGGGCGCGGAATCTGGACGACAGCGTTTCGCTGGCCACGGTCTACCGCACGCTCTCGGTGCTGGAACGCGAGGGCGTGGTGCAGCGGCATTCGTTCGAGAATGGTGGTGCGCGGTTCGAGGTGGCGGATACCGCCCATCACGACCATATCGTCGATCTGGACACCGGGCAGATCATCGAGTTCCACTCCGAAAAGATTGAAGAGCTGCAGCGTCTGATCGCCGCCGAGATGGGCTATGACATCGAACACCACCGGTTGGAACTATACTGCAGGAAACGCCGGTAACATTCGGATTTCACGGCGTTATCCTGACATCTGGCAGAAGCTCGGCAATCTCGCGGCGGAAGGGTAGCGCGTCGTCTCGTTCGGGGCCTCGTTCGGGCGCCAGGTCGGGCGCCAGGTCGGGCGCATCCAGCCCTTCGGCCCAGGCGCGGCCGGCATAGGTTGCCCAGGCAATGGGGCCGGGGGCTGCGGCATCGCCGATCAATTGCAGGCTGCGGATGCCTGCGGCTTGCCAATCCAGCGCCTTCGTCGCGTGGAACAGCGCATCGTCTGGGGTGCGGCTGGTGACCATCAGCACCGCGTCGGCGGGCAGCTGGGTTGGTCGGCCGGTCCAGGTACATCCCAGAGAAACCTCCTTTGCACCAATGGTTTCGGGGGCTTTGCTCAGGCGAATCTCGACGCCGATTTCCAGAAGACGGCGCATGATGGCGCCTTGCTCCAGCGTGTTTTCGGCCCATTCCGCCACCTTCACGGCGGGGGTGACGTAGTCGACCCTGCAACCGCGTGCGACCAGGAGTTCGGCCAGAACCGAGCCGATGTAGAAATGATCATCGTCGTAAAGGCAGACCCGGCCCGAGGTGGGGCCAAGTCCCGCCATCAGGTCATCGGGGGTAAAGACGGGCATCGCGGCATCGGTCGGAATCGGGTGCAGGTGCAGCCGCGCTACCGCATCGCGCCGCCACTGCGCCCCGGTGGCAATTGCGACGTGATCGGCGCCCATGGCCAGCACGTCTTCGGCCGTCAGACGGCTGTCGCGGTAGATATCCACGTTGGTCATCGTCGCCATCTGGCCGGTGCGATAGTCGGCCACCCGGCCCCAGGCCGACAGACCGGGCAGGGCGCGTTCCTTTGCCACACGGCCGCCCAGGGTGATGGTCGCCTCGGCCAGGGTCACGCGGTAGCCCCGGCGCGCGGCCTGCAGGGCGGCCTCCAGC
>JBATAV010000269.1:0-1770 GCA_049662025.1 Paracoccaceae bacterium
CCAGCGCAGTGGCACGCTCGGCCTCGGTCATCGCCTGCCAGGCGCGGGCGGCGCGCAGCCCGTCGCGCAGATCCAGAATCCACAGGATCAGCCCCAGCGGATACAGAAGCGCGATCGCCCCCAGCCACAACACCACATCCATCATTTGGAACATGGTGCGCGTGGCCAGTTCCATCCCCTGCGACAGCCACAGCCCCCCCGCCACCACGGCTCCCGCCGCCAGGACCGCCAGCGGAATCCCCAGCGCCCATTTGGCAAACTCCCACCAGCATTCCCGGGCGGAGGGCGGAGGAAGTTTCGGCAACTCGGGGCGCTTGCGGGCCATGGTCAGTCATCCTGATGACCGGCGCGCAGGCCCTCGCGCACGCGGTGGGCGATCTCGATGAATGCGCTGCTGTCACGGATGTCCAGCGGGCGTTCTTTCGGCAAGGGGCTGTCGATGATGTCGGTGATCCGGCCAGGGCGCGGGCTCATCACCACGATCCTGGTGGAAAGATAGACCGCTTCGGGGATGGAATGGGTGACGAAGCAGATGGTCTTGCCGGTGCGCGCCCACAGCTTGAGCAGTTCCTCATTCAGCCGGTCACGGACGATTTCGTCCAGCGCGCCGAAGGGTTCGTCCATCAACAGGAGATCGGCGTCAAAGGCCAGCGCACGGGCAATCGAAGCGCGCTGCTGCATCCCGCCCGAAAGCTGCCAGGGAAACTTCTTGCCAAAGCCCGACAGTTCCACCAACTCCAGCACCCGGTCCACGCGGGTCGTCTGATCGGCCCTGGAGAACCCCATGATTTCAAGAGGTAACCGGATGTTCCCGGCAATCGTGCGCCAGGGATACAGCCCCGCCGCCTGAAACACATAGCCATAGGCGCGCTTGCGACGGGCCTCGTCCGGCGTCATCCCGTTCACCGTCAGGCTGCCGCCGGTGGGACGCTCCAGCGCCGCAATGCAGCGCAGAAAGGTGGTCTTGCCACAACCTGACGGCCCGATAAAGCTGACGAATTCGCCCTTGTCCACGCTCAGGTTTACGTCCTTCAACGCATGCACCGGCCCGTCCGCCGTCTGGAAGGTCAGGTTCAGCCCCTTCGCCTCGATCACCGACTGGCCGATGTTGGTCGTGTCCTTCATGCTTGGCTCTCTCGTCGCGACCCGATCTGGTCTGTCCCTGTTCCTGCCCGGTAAAAGATCAGCACCCCGACCGTCACCAGCAGGCCTGAAGCCGGAAAGGACCAGAGGCCTGGCATAAAGAACCCTTGTCCAAGCCAAGGCCAGACTCCGAGGCACATGAATAACACCAGATCGACGAACCGGAGGTCCAGCGCCGAACGGGTGAGAAAGGCGACCATCATACCCCCGTCGCGGGAATACCCATCCGCGCCACGGGCCGCGGGGCGGTCAGGTTTTTCCATTGGCTCAGCGCGCGATTCACTGCCGGGCGGGCCTCGCGGGCGACGAACTGGCCATGGTCTTCGCGGGTCTTCACCTCGCCATCGTGAATGGCGACATGGCCGCGGGTCAGGGTAAAGCGCGGCAGGCCTTTGACAGCTTTGCCTTCGAACACGTTGTAATCAATGGCGGATTGCTGGGCCTTGGCCGTGATGGTCTTTGCCTTTTCCGGGTCCCAGACCACCAGATCGGCATCCGCCCCCACCAGAACCGCGCCCTTTTTCGGGGAGCAGTTCAGGATCTTGGCGATGTTGGTCGAGGTCACCGCGACAAACTCGTTCATCGTCAGCCGCCCGGTTGCGTCGCCGTAAGTCCAGAGCATCGGCA
>JBATAV010000270.1:0-4530 GCA_049662025.1 Paracoccaceae bacterium
CACCTGGTCTGGTCGGTGCAAGAGGAATACAACCTGCGCGGCGTCTTGCCTGCGGCCAATGCGCTGGCGCCGGATATTGCGCTTCAGATCGACCTTTTGCTGGCCTGCGACACGCCTGACATGACCGCGCGCGGCGACGTTACCCTGGGCGGCGGGCCGGGGATTTCGCTTTACTCCTTTCACGGGCGGGGCACCTTGAACGGGGTGATCCCGCATCCCGCATTGGTGCGGCTGATGGAAGACGCGGCCGCATCGGCGGGCCTTCCCTTGCAGCGTTCTGCCCATACCGGGGCGCTGACGGATCTGAGCTATATCCAGTTCATCGGGCCGGAAGGGGTGGCCTGCCTGGATGTGGGGTTCCCGATGCGCTACTCGCATTCTGCACTGGAAGTAGTTGATCCGAAAGATATTTCTGCCCTCGTCACGTTGCTGGACACAGCCCTTGACGCCATCGCCCCCGACTTGCAGCTGACCCGCGCGCCATGACCCATACGCTTGGCATCGACATCGGAACCTTCGAATCCAAAGGCGTTCTGGTGGACGGCGAGGGCCGTATCACCGCCACCGCCAGCCGCCCGCACAAGATGCTGGTGCCGCGCCCCGGCTGGGCCGAGCATCGCGCCGAAGAGGATTGGTGGGGCGATTTCGTGGCGATCTGCCGCGAGGTGCTGGCGACCTCGGGCATCGCCGCCAAGGATATTCGCGCGGTGGCGGCCAGCGCTATCGGGCCCTGCATGCTGCCGGTGGACGGGGCGGGTGCGCCGCTGATGAACGGCGTGCTTTACGGCGTCGATACCCGTGCAACGGCGCAGATCGCCGCCTTGAACGCGGAAATCGGCGAAGCGCGCATTCACGCCACCTGCGGCAATGCGCTGACCTCGCAGTCGGTGGGGCCGAAGATCCTGTGGCTGAAGGAAACCCACCCCGACCTGTTCGCCCGCACCGCAAAGGTGCTGACCTCGACCAGCTACCTGACCTGGAAGCTGACCGGAGACCATGTGATCGACCATTACACGGCGGCAAATTTCTCGCCGCTTTATGATGTGGAACGACTGGGCTGGACCGATGCGCTGGCCGATTTCCTGCCCCTCGACAGGCTGCCCCGGCTGATGTGGTCCACCGATATCGCGGGCCATGTGACGGCAGCAGCGGCGGCCGAAACCGGTCTTGCGGAAGGCACCCCCGTCACCTGCGGCACCATCGACGCGGCGGCCGAGGCGGTTTCGGTGGGCGTGCAGCGGCCCGGCGAGATGATGATGATGTATGGCTCGACCATCTTCCTCATCCAGGTCACCGAACGCCCGGTGCGCGACCCGCGCCTGTGGTATGCGCCCTGGCTTTTCCCCGGCTTGCACGCCAGCATGGCAGGGCTGTCCACGTCGGGCACGCTGACCCACTGGTTCCGCGACCAGCTGGCCCAAGGGGTCGATTTTGCCACCCTGGCGGCCGAGGCCGCGGCCAGCCCGAAGGGCGCCAAGGGTCTGTTGTGCCTGCCCTATTTCTCGGGCGAGCGGACGCCGATCCATGACCCGCTGGCCAAGGGCGCCTTCTTCGGCCTGGACCTGACCCACACCCGCGGCGACCTTTTTCGCGCCGTGCTGGAAGGGATCGCCGCCGGCACCGCCCATGTGATCGAGACCTACTGCGAAGCCGGCGCGACCGCGCGCAGGGTGCTGGCGGTGGGCGGCGGTACCCAGAACGCCGTCTGGATGCAGGCCACCTCCGATCTGTGCGGGGTGCCGCAGATCGTCTGCGACAAGACGATGGGCGCAAGCTATGGCAACGCCTTTCTGGCGGCAGTGGCGGTGGGCGCAGCCAGCCCCGAGGAAATCACCGCCTGGAACCCTGTGGCGCGCACCGTCACCCCGCAGAAGGTGCCGGCCTATGACCGGCAATATCCCCTGTGGAAGGCGCTTTATACAAGCACCAGGGACATTGCCCACGCGCTGGGGGCAGGCTGATGCGGTTCGACCGGATGCGCCCGCAACAGTTGGCCGGGGCAATTGCAGCGGGCACGCCGTTGGTGCTGCCGATTGGCGTGATGGAGTATCACGGCGCGCATCTGCCCAGCGGTGTCGACCTGCTGGCGGTCACCGAAACGCTGGCGCGTCTGGGCGATGAAATCGTGGTGCTGCCGCCCTTTGCCTATGGCGCGGCCAGTCATGCGGTGGCGGGGCCGGAAGCCACCGGCACGCTGCATCTGGACGCCAGCGCCCTGTTGCCAATGGCCGAGGCGCTGTTTGCCGCACTGCTGAAGGCCGGGTTTCGCAACATCCATGGCGTGATCCACCACCAGACCGAGAACTTCGCCCAAGGCATGCCGACCGATCTGGTGTTCCGGCTGGCCGCGCGCAACAGCATTTTCCGGCATCTGGAGGCGGTGCGGGGGGCCGGCTGGTGGGGCGACCGGGCAATGCAGGATTACTACGCCCAGCACGAGGCGGGCGCCGATCCGTTCAACTGGATACAGGTGCATCCGCTGTTCCCCAAAGGCGCCGATTTTCCCTTTGACCATGCCGGAGCGGGCGAGACCGCCCTGATGCTGGCACTGGCGCCCGAGACGGTGGAGATGAACAGCGCATTGACGGGCGGGCATTGGTACACCGAGACCGCACCCCGGGCCACGGCAGATCTGGGCGAACGCGGCGTGGCGATTGCGCTCGCGCATCTGCGCGGCTGTCTGGGCCTGAATTAACCAAACATCGCGGCACTGACGATGCGGGTGGTGGCGGCGGCGTCCTGACGGGCTTGCGCCTCGGCCAATGCGGGGTCTTTGGCCAGCCCTCCCGCGATCTCGCGCAGACGATCCGTCAGGCGGATGTTCTCGCGCGCCTCCTCCACCGGGTTCAGGCCGGAATGGTCCGGGAAGGTGTCGAAATAGATCACCCCATCATAGCGCACGCGCGCGAGTTCGACAAAAAGCTCAATGGTTTGAACGGGGTGCACGGACCCCGCCATCAGCCCGTCGTCGCGCTTGCCGTAGCCGTCGTTCAGATGCACGCCCAGAATACGACTGTGCCGCGCCGCCAGTTGTGCGGCCTGCGCGGGCATCTCACCGGCGTAAAGCACATGGGCAAAGTCCAGCGTCACCCCGGTATTGCGACGATTGACCTCGCGCAGCGCCAGCAGCGTTGCCCCCATGTCGGCCATCAGCGCAAAGGCGCGCGGCTCGTTCGGTTTGTACTCAAGCGAAATGTCGATGCCGGGGTGGTGGTCGGCGACCTCGGCAATGCCTTCCAGCGTCAGATCCCACAGCCGGTCGTAATCGACCTGGAACGAATAGTCGAACCCGTCCTGCCCCAGCCAGAGCGTCATGATCTGCCCGCCCATCGCGGCACAGGCATCAATGCCCGCTTTGGTCTGGTCGATCGCCAGCCTGCGGATTTTCGGGTCCGGATGGGTAAAAGCCCCCAGCCGAAAGCCCGGATCGGTGTAATAGCGCATCGCCAGCCCGTTCAGCGCCATGCCGTGATCGGCCAGCAGTGCCTTCACCTGGGCCGGGGTGTGATGCGCAAAATGATCGGGGAAGTTCAGATCGGCGGCATTCAGCCCGCCCACCTGCCCCGCCGCGCGGATCATCTCGGCGATGGTGCCACCCTTTTGCTTGAAGGCATTCAGGCGGGCGGCATATCGGGGGCGATTGGGGGTCATGGTTTGCTTTCGAACAGGTCGGGGCGGTCACGCTCCAGGGGTTCAAGATGGCGGATCAGCTGGCCCAGATGGCTGCGGGTGGCCTCACGCGCGGCGGCTGGGTTGCGCGCCTCAAGTGCGGCAACGATGGCGCGGTGTTCCTCAAGCGTCTGGGCAACGCGGCCGGGCACCGGCAGTATCATCTGCCGCGCCCGGTTCACATGCAACCAGGCGGTTTCGGCCACCACCGCCAGCCGCCGGAAACCGGTGAACGACAGGATCAGCTCGTGCAGTGCGGCATCGGCCTGATAGAATCCGGGGATATCGGCATCGGCCACCAGGGCGGCCTGCACCATCAGATTGCGGCGCAAAAGCTGCAGCTGGTCGTCGGTGATGGTCGCGGCGATCGTGCCGACGGCATGCAACTCGATCGCCTCGCGCAGGAAGGCGCCTTCGCGGATCTCCGTCATCGAAAAGCGCGCGACGAAGGTGCCGGCCTGCGGCACCACATCGACCAGCCCCTCGGTCGCCAGCCGCGCCACCGCATCCGAAACCGGGCTGCGCGACACCCCCAGCGCCACGCAGATCTCGGGCTTGCGCAGGATTTCACCGGGGCGATAGCTGACCGAAAGGATCGCCTGGCGCAGCGTCTGATAAACGCGCAGGCCCAGCGAGCCGGAAAACCGATCCAGCGGCAACAGCCGGGCGGCGGGATTCGACTCTTGTGGTGCGGGGGCAGGCGATTGTAACATGCTAACATGTTAGACATGGGCAGCGCGCTGTCAAGAAAGCGGGGGTGGCAATGGCCCAGGGAATCATCTGGCTGAACGGTGCCGACAATGTGGTGATTGCGCTGGCCGATCTTGCGGCAGGGGCGCGGCCCGAGGGCCTGGGCGGGGC
>JBATAV010000271.1:0-5852 GCA_049662025.1 Paracoccaceae bacterium
GGCCACCGCGCCGCCCTCATGTATTCCCTGATTGGCTCTGCCAAGATGAACGGCATTGACCCGCAGGCCTGGTTGGCCGACGCCATCGCCACGATCTCCGACATGCCAGTCTCGAAGCTGCCGGAGTCACTTCCGTGGGCTTGGAAGCCCGCCGAACCCAAAGTCAAGGCGGCCTGACCACGGCCCTGCGCGGATGCTTACAATCCACCTCGGGAAATCAATCTCAATAAATTACAATACATCAATGGCTTAACAAATCACGCCCTTGGCGTGCCGGATTCTTTTGCGGAATCCAGGGAATCCACTTTTTGGAATCCAGCTTGGCCGGAATCTAGGCAGTGGAAGCCACCCTTTTCAGGTTGCAAGAAGCTGCCGAGGCCGTTTCTTAAGTCATCGTCAGTTGCCATCCCGCCCTGCCTTGGAGGGTTCTTACCCTGCTTCGAACACCAGTTCGGGCAAGACCAATTCCCACGCATCGCGGCGGAGGAGGTGGTGATAGTCCTCGTCCCCGTCCCCGTCCTCGCGCCGCCAGTTCAGAATGGTCGTGAGTTCGCCGCGCAGGAAGGTTGTGCCATCGGGCGGAGCAAAGGCGCGGGAGAGGCGGCCAAGTGTATGGCCCTGCGCGTTGTCGATACGCCAGCGATCGCCGTCGCGGATCAGGTGAACGGCGTCGCCGGGGCGCGCGTCAGCGATGGCGGCCAGCGAAGGATCGCCCGCTTTCAGGCGCCCGGCGAAGGACAGGTCGACCAGCTTTGGGTCAGGCGGCACATAGCGCAGACGGGCGCGCGGGAGGGCAGCAATGTCTGAGGTGATGCGGCAGGGCAGGATCGCGTCGCCGGGTTGCACAAAAACGTGCGGACCGTCGGTTAGGATGGTCATCCTGATCGGCTAATGGGCCGAGGTTGAACTGGCAGAGGAACGCAAGAAAATGGGTAATTGGCAGGGTCGGCACAAGTGCGATTTGCCAGCCGATCAAAGCAAGACGGGCCTTGGTTGAACCGGAAAAACCCGCTTTGACCCGCACAATTTCGACCCGGACCGGACGACAAGACGCCCCGTGGATTTGAAGGGGACCGGGACCCCAGCGGCGCCACGGCTCCCCGTCGCAGGCGGTCGGGCGCGTCTCGAATTGCTTCGGGCAATTCGAGGAAGGAAGCGCAAAGGCATCCCGGCAGAACGGTCTGCGGTGCAATCACCCATGGGATCGCTTCCGCTTGACCCTATCAAGCCATTGCGCAACCAGCAGATTGCCTCAACCGGACAATCTGGCCAGCGCCGCGTGCCGCCATGGGCCAAGCGCGGCGAGATCCGAGATCCGCCCCACTTTGCCCAATTCGCGCCAAAGGCCCGCCGCGCAATGTCGCATCGTAACGCCAGCACCCTCTTGGGCGGCAAGAAGATGGGCGGTGTAGACGGCGTTGCGGATCTCGCCGCCAACCAGATCAAAGGCGCCCGACAACAGACCGAGATCGATGTCGGCGGCGCGGTCCTCTGGCAGCAGCCGCTCCCAGATCCGCCTGCGGTCGGCGGCATCGGGCTTGGCAAATTCCGCCCGAATGCGGACGCGGCGCAGGAAAGCCTCGTCGAGATTTCCGGCCAGATTGGTGGCGAGGATGGCGAGACCGTTGAACGTCTCCAGACGCTGAAGCAGGTAGTTGACCGTTATATTGGCATAGCGGTCGTGACTGTCCTTCACCTCGGTACGCTTGCCGAACAGCGCGTCCGCCTCATCGAAAAACAACGCCACGCGCGAGCGTTCAGCTTCGTCGAACAGTCCCGCAAGCCGCTTCTCGCTTTCGCCGATGAACTTGTCCACCACCTGGCTGAGATCGATGCGGTAAAGCGCATAGTCGACCTGACGGGCCACGATCTGGGCCGCCATGGTCTTGCCGGTTCCGGGCGCACCCGAGAACAGACACGCCAACCCACCCCCGGCCCGCAGTCTGGCCGCAGCACCACCGTCGCCGAACAGCCGTGCACCATGGCGGGCCCAGGCGACGGCCAGCCCAAGCTCTGCCCTTGTCTCGGGGCGCAGTACGATGTCTTCGGGAGCAAAGGGGCAATCAAGCGGCTCTGCCGTTCCGGCAAAGCGGGTTTCGCGCAGCGTTTCGCATGCCCGCCGGGCTTGGGCGGGCTGAAACGGGTCGTTGCCGTCGATGTCGGCGCGGCGTTTTGCAAGGCCAAGCGCTGTGGCGATGCCCCGGCTGCCAAGATCAAAGCGCTCGGCAAGTTGGGAAATCTCGTCGTAACTCCAGTCCGGCGGGACCTGAGCGCGCCACAGCCGCATCCGTTGGGAAACGTCCCGTGCCGGTGCGGCAAACTCGATCAGCGGCCTTGCCGCGTCGCGCGCCAGTCTGGGAAGGTCACCCGGCACAGTGGTCACAAATAAAGGCGCGTCGAGCCTGCGGGAAAGCTCGGTCCAAAGGTTAGGGGCCATTGCCTCAACTTCCGCAATGACCACTGCGCAGTCGGCCAGCACAGCCTCGCGGCAGAGACGGGCAACGGCGGTCGCGTCACCCAGCGACCTGCCGTAAGCCAGCAGCGCAGACGGGCGCGCACAGGACGCAAAGGCGCGGGCCAAGGCACCACGACCGCTGTCGGCTGGTCCAGCGACCGCCACCAGAGTCTCGCGGCCGGGCCGTCCGTCCAGGCCTGTGGCAAGTTGCCCGGCCGTTTCCGCCGCCATTTCTGGCAGCAGCAACGCAGAGATGCCGACCCCGCGCAGATCAAGGATTTCAAATGGCGGACTGCGCCGCAGATCAAGAAGCATAGGCCACAGGTCGTTCGGGACAGAGATCGGGCGATTGATCAGGGGTTCGTCGCCATCGAACCGCGCCAGGTCGTAGCGCAAGAACGGACCCTCTGCTCCTGTCCGAAAGGCAAGGCTCGCCGGCACCCCACCAAAATTAGCCGCCAATCCCAAGGTCGGCCGTGACCGTCCGAAATGGTCGTTCAAAAGTGCCACAAGCCGGGCGGCCAGGGGGTCCACCTCGACCAGAGCGGCAAGGAACAGCAGGTCGGTTTCGATTTCGGTCAGAGCGAAAAGTCTTGCCGTTCGCGCCAAACCCTGCGGTCGAAGCGGGCGGGACGGCGCCCGTCGTGCCAATTCCTTGATAAGGGCGTGCAGGTCCGCAGCCGGGCCCGCCGAAACCGGTGCCGATCCACGGCTGACCAAAAGCCGTGCGGCCAACCTGCAAAGCTCGTCACGCAATGGGCCATTACCGACTTCTGCGCCATTGGCCGAAACGGATTGGAGCGAAGCGGGGTCCGGGCTTGCCGTCCGTCCTGGCGGACCTCCGCGGCCAAGAAGCCGGGCAAACCAGCCAGGGGGGTCAGGCTCGGTCAAGCCCAGCGCCTCAAGGAGCGCCGCGCGAGAGAGAGCCTCGATCCGCCTGACTGGCTCGCGCAGATTGTGAAGACTTGCACCGCTTCCGTCCTGATCTATTACAAGCACCCGCTCGACCTGGCCATCGACAAGCATCGGCATGACGGCGTCGGCGTCGTCACTGACCAACGCGTCTGCCGGGCCAACTTCGACAATCACGACCTCCGGCAAACGCTCCAATGTCTCGTGCAGAATGCCCTGAAGCATCTTCGGAAGACCGGAAACCGAAAGTGCAATTCGTCTGGCGGTCATGCAGCCGCATCCTGGGCAAGTTTGGGTCCAGTCTAGAGATAAACCCGGCAACTTGGAACGAACGCGAAGGTTCATATGCGGTTCATGCGGCCAAGGGGCCGGGCCGCCCCACACCTGGCGCGGCGGATATGACCGGCCGGCGCGGCCCTGAGTTGTCACTGGATCGCGGTGAACGGGGCTGAGGCTTTGTTTCATGGGCGAAATCAATTCCACAAAGCTCCCTGATGATCGATGCGGTCTGGATCGAAAATACGTCGGGGACTAGATCTTAAACCGGCCGCGGACTGAACCGCCGAAGCAGCGGCCGTCTTGGTCGGGCCAGAGAAAACAATTTGTTATCAATATGCTAACAAACATTCCGCACCCACTGATCCGTCTTTGAACCTTCAGGGCCTTTGCCCAAAGAGTGATCTCCCGTCAGGATTGCAGACAATCCCTTTCCTTAAGCCGCAAGGTTCGAGAGCGAAATGCCAATGGTTCTGGATCGCGCCCCCAAGCAGGCAATGCCAATGGCCCTATGGCTTGGTGTTGATGTTCTGGTGCGCCATGGCTGACTGGCATGTCGTCGAAAATGTCGGGCGGACGCTGGTACTGCTGATCGAGCGGCGGATCGGAGAGCTGGCGATTGGCGGGGTGACGGTGGCCCTGACCACGACCGCTGCCTTCCCGGCATTGCGCAGCACCTCGGTGCCCTTCGTTTCGCTGTTTCTGTTCCAGATCTCGGGCAATCCCGAGATGCGGAACCGGCCGATGCAACTGGGGCCGAACGGCCAGTTGCGGCGTCAATCGCTTCCGCTAGAACTGTGCTATTTCATCACAGCCTGGGGCGTGCGGGCCCCCAACGACATCGCCAGTGACGGGGTGGCCGCGCGCGAGGAAGCACGATTGCTTGGCGCCGTAATGCAGGCGCTTTATGACAATGCCGAGGTCGGGCGCAGCGATCTGTTCGAACTGGTCGGAACCACGGTCTGGGCACCGGGTGACGGTCTTCAGATCGCGATGGAGACGCTGCCGGTCGATCAGCACTATCGGATCTGGGATGCGGGCGAGATGCCATATCGCCTGTCGCTTATCTACCGGGTGCGGGTTGCAAGTCTTGATCCGTCGTTGCCGCCCGCGACCCCGTCCGTTGTCCAAGCGCAGTTCGAGGTGGTGCCATGAGCGCGGACGCCGTCATCCACCGGCTTTCCCTGACGGTGCGTTTGCTGGATCATTTTTCGCAACAGCCGCCCAACGTGGAATTCCCGGTGCGGCTTTCAACCGGATACACCCGACCTGTGAGCAGGTCTGACGGCTATGGACGACGGCAGGCGGACGGGACCTATCGGTTCCGCAACGTGGTGAACGGGGCCGCGCGCGTCCTTTGGCGGGATCCTTTTCAGACCAGCCAGTTCGGCTGGACCAGTTGGGATCCCGACCCTGCCGTGAATTTCCTTGTGGCCGTGGCAACTGCACCGGTGGACATCGCCGTGTGGCCGACAGCCGCCGCCACTGCCCCGGTAGGCGCGACGGGCGTTCGCGGCAAGCTGATGGGCGCTGGGGTGGGCCACCGCCGCGTGCGCATTTGCCTCATGGGACAGCCCTTTGATCGCTTTACCAGGACTGACGCATCCGGCGAATTCCTGTTTCTTCCGCCGGGCGCCTTGCCCACGTCTGCCGGTGGCCGGATCGCCTTGACGATCGAGGTCACCGACCTGGACGGCACACCCCGTGTGGTTCAGGGCGGCCGTTTCCAGCCCACCCTTCCCAGCGATCCTTTCGTTGGTCCTGACTTCAACATCCTGCCGCGCAGCGTGCCGCGGGTCCTTTTCCAGCTCGCTTAGCGCCGCGGTCAGCCAAGGAGACATGAAATGCCCGAATACCTTCACCCAGGTGTCTATATCGAAGAAACGTCGTATCGCGGCAAACCGATCCAGGGTGTTTCGACCAGCACCGCCGGTTTTGTCGGAGCGGCGCGAAAGGGCCGCGAGGGGCGGGCAGAATTTGTGCCCTCTTTCGCTGCATTCCGAAGGATGTTCGGCGATCCGATTTCTCCGGCGACCGGACTTGGGGACTATCTCGGCGCATCCGTGAAAGCCTTTTTCGAAAACGGCGGCGCGCGCTGCTATGTCGTTCGGGCGCTGCCGGGTGATGCACTTAGGTCAGAGGCCGCGATCGAACAGGGCATCGTTCTCAAACTGGCGCCCGGTGTCACGGTGCGCGGACCGACCCGGAC
>JBATAV010000272.1:0-2771 GCA_049662025.1 Paracoccaceae bacterium
GCCAGCAGGGGCGTGGCCTCGAACAGCCGGTCCTTGTGCGGCGCGCGGGCCGCCTCGATCGCGGCCAGATCGGCGGCATCGGTCAGATCCCAACCGCGAGAATTGCGGCGGCCGGGGAACACTTCCGGCCCCGGTGGCACGGCCGGGTTGGTGATGCGCGCCACCTTTTCCATATGGTCCAGCGGGCAGGCCGCGACGTGGGCGGGCGAGACGTCCTCATTCACGATCTGGTTGACGAAGCTGGAGTTGGCGCCGTTTTCCAACAGCCGCCGCACCAGATAGGCCAGAAGGTCGCGGTGTGCGCCGACCGGCGCATAGATGCGGCAGCGGCTGGCGCGGTCGGTGTGCACCAGATCGTGCAACGCTTCACCCATGCCATGCAGGCGCTGGAATTCGAACAGGGCGGTGTCCACCCCCATGGCATCGGCAATGTGCAGGATTGCCGCCACGGTATGGGCATTGTGGGTGGCGAATTGCGGGTAGATCCGGTCGGTCATGCCCAGCAATTTGCGGGCATTGGCGATGTAGCTGACATCGGTGGCCTGCTTGCGGGTGAAGACCGGGAAGGATTGCAGCCCCAGCACCTGCGCCCGCTTCACCTCGGCGTCCCAATAGGCGCCCTTGACCAGCCGCACCATGATGCGGCGGTTCAGCCGGGTGGCGGTGTCGTGCAGCCAGTCGATCACAGCGCCCGCACGGCGGCCATAGGCTTGCACCACCACGCCAAAGCCATCCCAGCCCTTCAGCGCAGGGTCCGACAGCACCGCCTCGATCACCTCCAGCGACAGCGCCAGCCGGTCGGCCTCTTCGGCGTCGATGTTGAAGCCAAGGCCTGCCGCGCGCGCCAGCCCGGCCAGTGCGCGGACGCGCGGCACCAGTTCTTCCATCACCCGCTCGCGCTTGGCGACCTCATAGCGCGGATGCAGGGCGGAGAGTTTCACCGAAATGCCGGGGTTGGTGCGGATGTCGTTGCCCTTGGCCGCGCCCGCAATGGCGGTGATCGCCTTGGAATAGGAAAGGTGATAGCGCCGCGCGTCCCCTTCGGTGCGCGCCGCCTCGCCCAGCATGTCGTAGCTGTAGGTATAGCCCTTGGCCTCCATGTCGCGGGCGCGGGTCATCGCCTTGTCGATGGTCTCGCCCAAGACGAACTGGCGGCCCATTTCCTTCATCGCACGCGAAACGGCGGTGCGGATCACCGGCTCGCCCAGGCGTTTTACCGCCGCCCGCAGATGGCCTGCGATACCCGGTTCACGTTCTTCCAGCACCTTGCCGGTCAGCATCAGGGCCCAGGTCGAAGCGTTGACGAGGCTGGAGGCCGAGCGCCCCAGATGCCGCCCCCAATTGCTGGGCGCGATCTTGTCCTCGATCAGCGCGTCCATGGTTTCGGCGTCCGGCACCCGAAGCAGCGCCTCGGCCAGACACATCAGGGCGATGCCCTCGTCGGTGGAAAGGCCATATTCGGCCAGAAACACCTCCATCAGTCCCGGCTTGTCGCCCTTGCGGATGCGGTAGACCAGATCGGCCCCGGCGGCGGTGATCGCCACCCGGTCCGGCGCCGACAGGGCGGCCTTGGCGATCAGCTCGTGGACGAGGGTTTCCTCATCGGCCAGCGATTGGGTGGCGATGAAGTCCCAGGGGGTGGTTGGCGCGGTCATGCGGTGCTCCTGCGTTTGGGGCAGGATACACCCGAATATGCAGGCTGTTTTCCTGTTTAACGCATGCTATGCAGGCCAAAGCACCGCATTTCCGGGGAATCGCATGCCGATCGAACCAAGCGCGTTGGACCGTTTCGACCAGGCGATCCTGGAGGTTCTGGCAGCCGAAGGCCGGATCAGCGCGGTGGAACTGGCGCGGCGCATCGGGTTGTCGAAAAGCCCGACCCAGGCGCGGATGAAGCGGCTGGAAGAGGCGGGCATCATCGCGGGCTACCGCGCCATCATCGACCCGGTGAAGATGGGTCAGGCGCATGTCGCCTTTGTCGAGGTGCGGCTGTCGGACACCCGCGAGGCGGCCCTGCGCGCCTTCAACAAGGCGATTCTGGCGGTGCCCGAGGTCGAGCAGTGCCACATGATCGCCAGCCGGTTCGACTATCTCCTGAAGGTGCGCACCGCCGATATCGCCGATTATCGCCGGGTTCTGGCCGAACGGATCAGCGCCTTGCCGCATGTCGCCTCGACCTCGACCTATGTGGCGATGGAGGCGGTGAAAGAGGCTCCGTAGGCGGGCAGCGGCGCGGCGCGGCGCGGAAAATTGTTCCTGTTCCGGCGGCACTTGTTCAGTCTTTGTTAGCAGGGCCCAAGGCATCACTGGCGCAATGCCATGTGGAGTCACCTTATGCTGCGGACCCTTCCTATCCGGACATACCTTGTCATTTCTGCCGCGCTGGCGCTGATTTCCCTTGTCGTGACGGCAGGGGTCGGCATCTTCGGCATGCTGGAAAGCAACATCGGCCTGTCCGAACAGGCCACCGCAACCGCCGCCATGCGTGACGGCATGCTGGCCGACATGATGCACGACAACATCCGCGCCGATGTGACGCTGGGCGTTCTGGTGGCCGAAGATCCGACCGCCGGAAATATCGATGAGGTCAGTACCGGCCTGGAAGAAAGCCTTGCCACGCTGAAACGCGCGCTGAGCGAATTGCAAGCCCTGCCCCTGCCGCCCGATCTGGCGGCGGCGTCGGCCGGCGCGCTGTCGGTGGCCGATGCCTATGCCGAGGCTGCGCGGGGCGCCGTATCATCGGCGCGCGGCGGGGCCGATACGGACAAGGC
>JBATAV010000273.1:0-8071 GCA_049662025.1 Paracoccaceae bacterium
GGCCAGTGGCCGGATCGATGGTCTCGATCCGGTCGCCGTTTGCAGCGTCGACATGCCGGCCGCCAATGAACATCTGGCGCGGCATGTCCGCCGGGATCGCCACGCCTGAAATCGCGCTGCGCATCTCGCGTGTCATGATCACACGTCCCAGCCGCCGTCGACGGCGATATGCTGGCCGGTGATCTGGCGCGCATCCTCGGAGGCAAGGAACAGCACGGTGTTGGCGATATCCTGACCGTTTGTCACCCGCTTCAGCGCCATGTCCTGGACGTATTCGTCGTAGACCTGCTCGACCGTCCAGCCGCGAACCTTGGCCTTACCCTCGCAGAGCTTCATCATCCGGGGCGTTTCAACAATGCCCGGGCAGACCGCGTTGACGTTGACGTTGTGTTTGCCAAGCTCCAGCGCGACTGTCCGCGTGATGCCGCGCACCGCCCACTTGGAGGCGCTGTAAGCGGTACGCATCGGATACCCCCTCAGGCCGGAGGTGCCCGAGATGTTGACGATCTTGCCCTGCTTTTGCTTGATCATGGTCGGCGCAACATGCTTGATCGGCAAGAACGTCCCACGTTCGTTGGCGATGATCACATAGTCGAAGTCCTCGACCTTGATGTCCTGCACCGGCGTCTCGATCGGGCCGGTGACACCGGCGACGTTGACCAGAATGTCGATCTGGCCGTCGAAGACCTCCAGCGCTTTCTTGACCATCGCCGCGACCTGGTCTTCCTCGATCACGTCGCAGGCGACGACATAGGCCTTGCGTCCCATGTCGCGAACCTTCTTCGCCACTTCTTCCAGGGCGGCAGTGTCGCGCGCCGTCAGCACCAGATCGGCACCCTCGCGCGCAAGTGTGGTGGTGATGTCGGCACCCATACCCTTGGCTGCGCCGGTGACGATGGCCTTCTTGCCTGCAAGTTTCATGCGAGTTCACTCCTCTGGTCTGCGTTGCTGTTGGTATCTTGCGCCTTGGCGGGCGGGCCGTAGCCACCGCCGCCACAGCTGTTGACAATCACCCGGTCACCGGGGCCAAGGCGGATGTTGGCCTTGCCGGGAAGTTCGTATTCCTTGCCGTCCGCCTGCCGCACCTCGACGTGGAAGCGCGCGCCCGGCTCGCCACCGGCAAGCCCGTAAGGCGGGATCACCCGGCGTTCGAACATCGAGGTCACCGACATGTCGTCACACAGGATGTGATAGACGCGGTGCAACCCCTCGCCGCCGCGATGGCGGCCGGCCCCGCCAGAACCCTTGCGCAGGGCCTGGGTCTCGATCCGCAGCGGGTATTCCGCCTCGATCACCTCGGCCGGCGTATTCATCACGTTCGACATGTGCACCCGGATCACCGGCGCGCCGTCGCGGTCCACCCGCGCACCTTCGCCGCCACCGTGGGTTTCATAAAGCGTCGTCCAGATCCCGTCGGCCCGTCTCCCGCCGAACAGCAGCAGACCCGAGGTCGTGGGCCCCCCCGCCGTGATCCCATCCGGCACGACGCTGGCAAAGGCGCGGAAAACGGCATCGGCGATCCGCTGCGAGGTTTCGTGATTGCCACCGACGACGGGCTTTTCCGGGCCAGGATCCAGAATCGAGCCGGGTCTGGTGATAATGTCGAAGGGGCGGTAGCAGCCGCCGCTGGGCTGGATATCCGGCCCGAACAGCGCCTTCATCACATAGAAAACGGAAGCCGCAGTGATGAACGGCGTGGTATTGACCGGCCCGCGCGCCGCCTTGTCGCAGCCGCGGAAATCGAAACTCGCGGTATCGCCCGCGATCCGCACCCGGACCCGGATCGCCACCGGCCCGCCGCCGCCAGCATCATCGTCCAGCCAGTCTTCGCCTTCATACTCACCATCGGGAATGGAAGTGATCGCAGCGCGCATCTGCGCCTCGGCCCGATCATGGATCGCGGCCATGGCGGCCTGCAGCAACCCGGCCCCGTGTTGACGCGCAATCTGGTGCAGGCGCAGCTCGGCCGCCCGGGTGGCGGCGACCTGGGCGAGAATGTCACCCTTGCGTTCCGCCGCACCGCGCACGTTGGCCAGAATGATGCCCAGCTTCTCGGTATCCGCACCATCGGCGGTAAAGACGCGCAGGGGCGGAATCCGCAACCCTTCCTGCCAGGCATCGGTGGCGTTGGCCACGTAAGATCCAGGCACCGCCCCGCCAACATCGGCCCAATGCGCCAGGCTGACGGCAAAGGCCGCAAGTTCGCCCTCGATGAACACCGGGCGGATCGCCTTGACGTCGGGCAGATGGTTGCCGCCAACCTCGGGCAGGTTCAAAAACCAGACATCACCCGGCGCCAACTGCGCCTTCGGCACCAGTCGCAGGAATTCCCGCACGGTAAAGCTCATCACCCCCATATGCATGGGAACGTCGCGCCCTTGGGAAATAAGGAAGCCATCGGCATCGGTGATCACCGAAGAATGGTCGCCGGCTTCGCGCAACAGAGGCGAGCGCGCCGACCGCATCACCACAAGCGAGATCTCTTCGGCCGCCGCCGTAAGGGCATTGCGGATCACTTCCAGCGTCACGGGATCAATTTGGAAGGTCATTGGCGCACTCCGGTCGCAATATGCAGATGGCCGTGTCCATCAGTGGACGCGCTGGCGCCTGGGGGAATGACGATCGTCGCGGAGTCGTCCTCGACGATGGCCGGGCCGGCGATGATCTGGTCGCACCCCAACTCTGCCCGACGATAGCGCGGTGTCGGCACCGGGCCGCTGTCGTCGAAGATGCAAGGCAAGGTCTTGATGGCGCGCGCTTCGCCGCTGGCGACAGCGGGTGCAGCCGATCCGTTACGCTCGCGCGGGACCGAGGCCCGGATGCGGATCGCCTCGAGTTGCCAGGGTTCGTCGGTCGCATAGCCGTAAAGCTGTTCATGCAGCGCGATGAACCTGCGGCCCAACCCTTCGGGGTCGGCAAAATCCGGATCGGCAACTTCGATCGCATAGCTCTGGCCACTATAGCGCAGCGCTGCTACTTCGCGGGTGACGATGTCGGCGTCGGCGACGCCAGAAGCGCGCAGCGGTTCGGATACCGTCTCGCGCAGGTCGCGCCGGATGGCGGTCAGCGCCGCGACATCCCAGTTGCCGACCGGCATCCGCACGGTCTGCTGCTGGGAGTAGGACATTTCGGCACTGACGCAGCCAAGCGCCGAAAACACGCTGGAATGAGCCGGGACAATCACATGCGACATGCCGAATTCGCGGGCGACGGCCACCGCGTGCATCGGCCCGGCACCGCCAAAGGCGATCAGCGTGGCCTGCCGCCCATCGATGCCATGTTCGACGGTGCTGCGGCGCAACGCCTGCATCATCGCCGCATTCGCAACCTGGATCACGCCCAGGGCGGCCTGTTCGACCGGGCGGGCAAGCGCCATGGCAAGCGGCGCCATCGCCGCGCGCGCCAGATCAGGCCGAAGCCGAAGCCCGTCGCCCAGCGTCTTGCCGGGCTCAAGATAGCCAAGGATGAGGTTCGCGTCGCTGACGGTCGGCAGGCCACCGCCGCGACCGTAGCAGGCCGGGCCGGGGAACGACCCCGCGCTTTCCGGCCCCACCCGCAGCGTCCCGTGATCGAGCCGTGCAATCGACCCGCCTCCGGCACCGATCGAATCGACAGCGATCATCGGCTGACGCATCGGTCGCCCGCCCAGTTCACGATCACTCGATACCTCGGCATGGCCGTCACGGATCAGGCAGATATCGGTTGTCGTGCCGCCCATGTCGAAGCTGATTGCAAGGCCCAGTCCGATGTCGCGCGCAACCGTGCTGGCGGCGACGACCCCGGCCGCCGGGCCAGACATCGCCAACGCCAGCGGCAAATCACGCAGCGCCCTCGATGACGCCATACCGCCAGCCGAATGGAACAGATGCAGATGGGTCCCCTCGGGGCAGATGCCTTCCAGCCGGTCCAGATAGCTGCCGACCAGCGGCATCAGGCCCGCACTCAGCGCAGTTGTCGCCGTGCGTTCATATTCGCGCGCCTCGGGATTGACCCGGTGCGACAGGGCCACGAAGGGCACATGCTTTTTCAGCGCCTCGGCCAGCCGCGTTTCATGGGTGCCGTTGGCGTAGGAATGCAGCAGCGACACCGCCACCGACTGAACGCCGGTCGCGGCGATCTGCGCGGCGATCCGGGCGACGCTTTCGTCGCTCATCGGTTCAAGTTCGGCGCCGTCATGATCAAGGCGTCCATCCACCTCGAACCGCCGTCCGGCAGGGATCTGCGGCTTCAGCTTCGGCTCCAAATCCAGTCGGTAGAGATGACGCCGGTTCTGCCGCCCGATTGCCAGCGTATCGGAAAACCCCCGCGTCGCCACAAGGGCTGCATCTGCCATATGGTTTTCGATGATCGCATTTGTCACCATGGTCGTGCCGTGAACGAGGTCGCTGACATCGCTCCAGCCAAGACCGACCGCCTCAAGCGCGGCCAGCAGTCCCAGAACGCGGTCATCGGTGCGTGTGTCGACCTTGCCGGTCCGGATCGTCTTGCCATCCGGGCCAATCGCGACGACATCGGTGAATGTTCCGCCGATATCGATGCCGACCCGCCATCCGCCGTCCATCGTGTCAGTTCCCCGTTGCATTGCGTGTCATCCAGCGGTTGCGAAGACCGAAAGCGCATCGTCCAGCGTGGCTTTCAGGGCATCGAACAGCGTGTCGATCTGCGGCTCGGTGATGATCAGCGGCGGACAGATCCCGATCGTGTCGTTGATCAGGGCGCGCACGATCAGACCATGCTCCATGGTGCGGTTCGCGACCCAGGCACCGACCTTTTCGGCGACATCGAAATTGCGGCGGGTGGCCTTGTCCTGAACCAGTTCCACCGCGCCGATCAGCCCGACGCCGCGGGCTTCACCAACCAGCGGGTGATTGCCAAGCGCGCGCAGCCGGGCCTGGAAGTGGCCCGAGATCCGGTTGACATGCGCGCCGATGCCGTCGGCGTCGTAGATCCGCTGGGTCTCCAGCGCGACCGCCGCCGGAACCGGATGGCCGGAATAGGTGAAGCCGTGGCCGAACATCCCGAAACGCCGGCTGCCCTCGACCAGGACCTCATGAATCTCGTCCGAGATCATCACCGCGCCAATCGGCAGGTATCCGGCCGACAGGGCCTTGGCCATCGAGATCAGGTCGGGGCGCAGCCCGCAGGTATCGCTGCCGAGCATGCCGCCGGTGCGGTGGAACCCGGTGATGACCTCATCGGCGATGAAAAGGATATCGTGCTTTTTCAACAGCGGCTGGATGGCTTCGAAATAGCCCGCCGGCGCAGGAATGACGCCGCCGGCGCCAAGCACCGGTTCGGCGATGAAGGCGGCGACCGTGTCGGGCCCCTCGCTCATGATCAGCTGCTCAAGCTCGGACACGAGACGGGAGGTGAACTCTGCCTCGGTCTCGTTCTCGCGGGCCTGACGGTAGTAATGCGGGCAGGTCACATGCAGAAAGCCGGGTAGCGGCACGTCGAACGCATTATGGGCATACTGCATCCCGGTCAGGCTTGACGCTGCCAGCGTGATGCCGTGATAGGCACCGCGACGGGCGATGATCTTCTTCTTGTCAGGCCGTCCGCGAACGTTGTTGTAGTAGCGGACCAGCTTGACCTGGGTGTCGTTGGCCTCCGAGCCTGAATTGGTGAAGAACACCTTGCTCATCGGCACCGAAACCTTGTTCACCAGATAGTCGGCAAGTTCGATCGCCGGCTCGACGGCCTTGTGGGCGAAGTTGTGGTAGAACGGCAGCGCCTTCATCTGCCGCATCGCCGCGTCGACCAGACGGGATTCGCTGAAACCGAGCGATGCGCACCAAAGCCCCGACAGCCCCTCGATATAGCGCTTTCCATCCTCGTCGAAGACATGAATGCCGTCGCCGCGCGTGAAGATGCTGGGGCCGATATCGGCATGCGTCGCCAGGTTGGTGAACGGATGCAGGTGCGAGCGCTTGTCACGGGCATGGGCGGAGTTGGCGAGAGTGTCCATCGGCGATTTCCAGTTATCGGAATGTCATTCGGATTATCGGAATAATGCGTCCAGATATGCAGGTCGTCAAGATGATTCCTTGGGCGTTCGAGCCGCAGATCGGAAATGCGCTGCATATGCTGAAACGACTGGGCAGCGAAATTTCCGCCTTCTCTGCATCTCTATGGGGTATTTCTGTGAATACTTGGCCATCTGCCCGTCAGGCAGGGCGGGGGGACGAAGTGGCTTGCCGCATGTGCCGTGACTGTGTATGGATTTCCGCTAATCGGAATTATGGTGTTCAATGTCACAATCTTCGACCCCGCTGGCGCGCTATGCGCGAATCCTCGAAGTGCTGGTGTCCTGCCCGAATGGGCTGACATTGACGCAGATCGCTCAGGCTGTGGGGCTTCAGGCCAGCAGCGCACACCGGCTGGTCAATGCGCTTTGCGAGATCGGCTTCGTCAGTCGCCGGGCCGACAGCAAGACCTATGTGCTCGGCGCGCGGATGGAGCGTTTGTGCACGCTGGCAGTCTCACCCCCATCGGTGGTCGCCATGGTCGAACCCGAACTGCACGAACTGGTCCGCGAATTCTCCGAAACCGCCTATCTGACGCAGTTGAACGGGACGGTGGTGGAAGCAATCGCGACGGCCGTCCCGGACGACGGCGAGATGACCTATGTTCAGCCCGGCCGTGTCATGCCGATCCATGCCACCGCATCGGCCAAGGCCATCCTGGCACACCAGAAGCCGGACTTCATCCGCCAGCTCCTCAGCCAGCCATTGGTGAAATACACCGAGAACACCACCACCGACCCGCAGAAGATCATGCAGGAACTGCAGACCATCCGCACCCGGGGAATCGCCATCTGCGACAACGAACTCGACCCCGGCGTGTTGAGCTTCGCCGTTCCGGTGCAGGGCGCTGACGGCGCGGTTCAATACGCGATCGGCATCACCGGGTTTTCACAGCGCATGCAGACCAAGCCGGTCAAGCAGATCACCACAAGCCTGCACCGGGCCAGCCGGATTCTTGCCGCGAAGCTTCAGCAGGTGGCGCATATCGCGATGTGATCGCACGGATGGCCCAGGGCGGCTAACCCTGTAGGGTTATTCAATTGCCGCCCGCCCCATCGGATCATTTGCGACAGGGAAGACCCGGCGCGAAGACCCGGCGCCATGCAACGAATTTCAGAACGGCGCGGAGGCAGTCATGCTCAAGAATATGCAGTTCGACCCGGATACGGTGCGTCAGCAGGACATTGATCACCATTTCCATCCGTTCACCGACTTCTCCACCTTCGCCACCACCGGATCGATGATCCTAGCCGAGGCCGAGGGGGCCTATCTGACCGACAGTTCCGGTCGCCGGTATCTGGACGGCATCGGCGGGTTGTGGTGCGTCAATATCGGCTACGGGCGCGACGAGATGGCTCAGGCGATGGCCGATCAGGCCCGCCAGATGGTGTATTATTCCTCGTTCGGCCACCACACCTCGGTGCCCGCGGCGCAACTGGCCGCCAAGATCGCCGAACTTGCGCCGGGCAACCTCAACAAGGTGTTCTATGGCCTGGGCGGGTCCGCCGCCAACGACACCGCGGTGCGCATGATCCATTTCTACTTCAACCGGCTCGGCAAGCCTGCGAAGAAGAAGATCATCACGCGCAACGACGGCTATCACGGCAGCAGCTATCTCACGATGTCGATGACCGGCATCGCCTTCGATCACATCGGCTTCGATCTGGTGGGCGGCGATCTCATCCACCGGATTTCATCGCCCAACTGCTACCGCAAGCCAAAGGGCCTGACCGACGCGCAGTTCCTTGACGTTCTGGCCGATGAATTCACCGCCAAGATCGAAGAGCTCGGCGCCGAGAACATCGCCGTGTTCTTCGCCGAACCGATCATGGGTGCCGGAGGCGTCATCGTGCCGCCCGCCGGCTATCACAAGCGTTTCGCCGAGATCTGCCGGCAGAATGAAATCCTTTATGTGGCCGACGAGGTGGTGACGGCTTTCGGGCGGTTGGGGCATTTCTTCGCCTCGGAAAGCGTGTTCGGCATGGTGCCGGACATGATCACCAGCGCCAAGGGCCTCACCTCGGCCTATGCGCCGCTTGGGGCGA
>JBATAV010000274.1:0-3364 GCA_049662025.1 Paracoccaceae bacterium
GGTCCGTTCGGCTCTGCCTCGGCCCTGCGGGTGCGCGGCGCCGATGGGCGCTACCTGGCCGTCTTTGTCGATGGCATCAAGGTCTCCGACCCCTCGGGCGTGCAGGTTACCTTCGACTGGGGCAACCTGATGACCTCCGACATTTCCCGGGTCGAGGTGCTGCGCGGCTCGCAATCCGCCCTCTGGGGCGGATCGGCGGTGGGCGGCGTGATCAACATCACCACCCGCACCGCCACCGAAGACGGCCTGCACCAGACCGTCACCGCCGAGGGTGGCAGCTATGGCAGCGCCAAGCTGTCCTACGGGCTGACACAGAAAACCGACCGCAGCGAAATCGCCCTTACCGCCACCCGTCTGCACACCAGGGGCTTTTCCGCCTTCGACGGCGGCACCGAGGATGATGGCGCCGACGCGACCCGGCTGTCGTTCAGCAGCCGCTACAAGCTCAGCGACACGCTGACGCTGGGCGGGGCGCTGTTCTGGCAGGATACCACCCAGGATTACGACGGCTATACGCCCGCCTATGTGCTGGGCGACCTGATCGGCTATTCGCAGAACCGCCGCGAAACCGGCGCCCGCGTCTTTGCCGAACTGGCTGCGGGCACCACCCTGCACCTGTTCGAGGTCTCGGTCCTGGACGTGACGCGCAGCTTCGATGAGGCGGGCAGCCTGTCCAGCTATGGCGGCAAGCGGCTCGGCTTCGGCTGGCAGGGCACCACCGAACTGTCGCCGACGCTAAGCTTCGTCTATGGCGCCGACTGGTCGCGCGAAAGCGCCGACTACACCAACCTGCCCGGCGGCAGCGCCGCCACCACCACCTACGGCGCCTTCGCCCAGGCGATCTGGGCGCCGAGCAATGCGCTGGACATTTCGGCCACCCTGCGCGCCGACCACAACTCGGGCTTCGGCACCTTTCCGACCGGGCGTCTGGCCGTTGCCTGGCACCTGACCGATTCCACCACGCTGCATGCGGCCTATGCCACCGGCTTTCGCGCGCCCTCGATCGACGAACGGTTCGGCGATTATCCCGGCTTCTTTCCCTTCATCGGCAACCCCGACCTGCAACCCGAAGACAGCACCAGCTATGAGCTGGGGGTCGAGCAGGCCTTCGCCAGTGGGGCCAGCCTGTCGGCCACACTGTTCCAGCTGGATGTGGACAATCTGATCACCTACCAGTTCGGCGCGCCCTCGACCCTGCTGAACCTGCCCGGCGTCTCCACCCGCAAGGGGCTGGAGGTCGCGGCGGCCCTGCCGGTCAACGATGCGGTGTCGTTGGGGCTGGCCTATACCTATACCGACGGTCGCCGCCCCGATGGCGCGCGGTTGCAGCAGGTGCCCTATCACCAGCTTGCCCTGACCCTGGACGCCGACCTGTCCGACCGCCTGTCCGCCGGGCTGGCGCTGACCCATGTGGCAGGCCGCATCGACAATGATGCCAACACTTTTGCCCCGGTCGTCATGCCCGATTACACGGTGCTTGCCGCGCAGGTCAGCTATGACCTGAACGACGCGACCGAGGTCTATCTCAAGCTCGATAACCTGACCGACGAGGACTACCAGCAGGTCAACGGCTATGCCACGGCAGGCCGGTCGGTCTATCTGGGCCTGCAGGCGAAATTCTGACATTCGGGCCGGGCGGCATCGGGTCGCCCGACCTCACCGAATCAAGGGGGGGGCGATCATGGTTAACTGCAGGTCGGCCCGGTTGTCCCGGAAGACGTTTGCAAGACGCTGGCAAGACCTTTTGCACACCTTGAAATTGGCGGAATTTGCGGCGGTTAACGCAGCGTTCCCAATGCTTTGCGCGGCAACCACCGCGCTGGCCGAACCGCCCGCCCGTGTCGTGTCGATGAACCTTTGTACCGACCAATTGGCGATGCTGCTGGCCGCCCCCGGGCAACTGATCTCGGTCAGCAATCTGGCCTCTGACCCGCGGTCGTCCTCGATGGTGGCCGAGGCTGCCGCCTACCCGGAAAACCGTGGCGGGGCTGAACAGATTTTCCTTATGAAACCGGACCTTGTGCTGGCGGGCACCTATACTTCGCTGGCCTCGGTTGATCTTCTGCGCCGCCTTGGCATCCCGGTCGTGCAAGTGCCCCCGGTGGACTCGCTGGACGAGGCGGCGGCGCAAATTCTGCTTGTCGGTGAGGCCCTTGGCCGTGAACCCCAGGCGCAGGCGCTGGCCGATGAGTTCCGCACCAATCTGGCCGCGCTGACCGTGACAGGCCCCCCCGCCAGCGCCGCGATGTATTATCCCAACGGCTACACCACCGGCGCCGGAACCCTGGCAGATGATGTGTTGACCCATACCGGCTTCCACAACATAGCGGGCGAAGCAGGGCTGACCGGCGGCGGCACCCTGCCGTTGGAGCGGCTTGTGATGGCCGCGCCGCAGGTGATCGTGACTTCCACGCCCTATCCCGGCGCCTCCCGCGCCGAAGAGATTCTGGTCCATCCTGCACTGGAGGCGCTGCGTCAAACCGCCGGCATCACCACCACCTCCGACGCCGATTGGATCTGCGGCACACCGCATATTCTGCGCGCCATGGCACAGATGAAAGTCGCCCGAGAGGCCCTTGAATGAAAAGCATTTTTCCTGTTCTTGGTTTTCTTGTGGCAGGGCTTTTCGCGGCCTCGCTGCTGATCGGCCCTGCGGGTCTTGGCCTTGGCGAAAGCCTGGCAGCGCTGGTCAGTGGCAAGGGCGGGCCGGTGGTTCTGGTAATGCAGGAAATCCGTCTGCCGCGCGCCATACTGGGTCTTCTGACCGGGGCTGCGCTGGGCCTGTCGGGCGCGGCAATGCAAGGGTATCTACGAAATCCATTGGCAGAACCGGGCCTTATCGGCGTTTCCTCATCTGCCGCGCTGGGTGCCGTGCTGGCCCTGCAAAGCGGTCTGGCCGCCAGTTTCGCCCTTGCCCTGCCGCTTTGCGCGCTGGCCGGGGCTGGTCTGTCGGTGCTGCTGATCCTGCTGATGGCTGGACCGCGCGGTGGTGCGCTGGCGCTGATCCTGACCGGCATCGCCATCTCGGCGCTGACCGCTTCGCTGACCTCACTTGTCCTGAACCTGTCGCCAAACCCTTTCGCTGCAATGGAAATCGTCTACTGGATGATGGGCTCGCTGGCGGATCGGTCGATGACCCATGTCTGGCTGGCCGCGCCCTTCATGCTGGTCGGAATGGCCGCCTTGTTGACCCTTGGCCGTGGCCTCGATGCGCTGACTTTGGGAGAGGATGCGGCACAGACGCTGGGCGTCAACCTGTCCCGCCTGCGCTGGGCGCTGATCCTGGGTACGGCGGCAGCCGTGGGGGCGGGGGTTGCGGTGGCCGGGGCGGTGGGCTTTGTCGGGTTGGTGGTGCCGCATATCC
>JBATAV010000275.1:0-2314 GCA_049662025.1 Paracoccaceae bacterium
TCTTGGGTGGCTGGCTGGGGCTGGCGCTGTTCGTGGTGCAGGCGATCACCGCGATCTGGCAGCTGGAGCTGGTGAACTATGTCGAGCATTACGGCCTGACCCGCCGCCATCTGGGCGCGGGAAAGTATGAACACATCCTGCCCCGGCATTCGTGGAATGCGGCGCATCGGGCATCGAATTGGTTGCTGATCAACCTGCAACGCCATTCCGACCACCATTACAAGCCCGACCGCCGCTTTCCCCTGCTGCAGACCTTTGGCGAGGATGAGGCGCCGCAACTGCCCTATGGCTATCCGGTGATGACGCTGGCAGCGCTGATTCCGCCGCTGTGGCGCCGGATGATGAACCCGCGGGTGCGGGCCTGGCGCAAACAGTTCTACCCCGATGTCACCGATTGGGCGGACTACAACAAGGGTCGCAACCCGATGCCGGTGGGCGCACCCTGAGCGCGCTCGGCGACTGACGGAAAGAAAAGGCCCCGCCATGAAGACATGGCGGGGCAGTGGCATCCCGGGCGGTCCGGGATGCTGGCGTAAACTTGCGGGTTTCGGGTAGGGCGGGGTTCACCCCGCCGTCAGTTCGGGCGGGTGCCGTCGGCCTCCATCTCGGCGCGGATCTGCTGGCGCAGGATGTCGATCGACACCATCTTGCCGTCGCGCTTGAAGTGCCAGTAGGTCCAGCCGTTGCACGAGGGTGCGCCTTCCAGCGCCGCACCGACCTGGTGGATGGAGCCCTTGACGTCATTGCCGATCAAGGTGCCATCGGCGCGGACCTTGGCCTTGTGGCGGTTGCCCAGCGAGAACAGCTCTTCGCCCGGCCGCAACATGCCGCGCTCGACCACCTGGCCGAAGGGCACGCGGGGTTCGGCGCGCTTGGAGCCGGTGACTTCCAGTGCCGAGGCGTCGAATTTCCGGATGCGGGCAAGACGGGCGGCGGCGGCCTTGCGGTAGGCCTCTTCGCGCTCGATCCCGATGAAGTCGCGGCCCAGCATCTTGGCCACGGCGCCGGTGGTGCCGGTGCCGAAGAACGGGTCCAGCACGACGTCGCCGGGGTTGGTGGTGGCCAGGATGATGCGGTGCAGCAGGCTTTCGGGCTTTTGCGTCGGGTGGGCCTTGTCGCCGGCCTCGTCCTTCAGGCGTTCATGCCCGGTGCAGATCGGCAGCACCCAGTCGGACCGCATCTGGATGCCTTCGTTCAGCGACTTCAACGCCTCGTAGTTGAAGGTGTATTTCGCCGATTCGTCGCGGCTGGCCCAGATCAGCGTTTCATGCGCGTTGGTCAGCCGCTTGCCCTTGAAGTTGGGCATCGGGTTCGACTTGCGCCAGATCACGTCGTTGAGCAGCCAGAAACCCTGGTTCTGCAACTCGGCCCCAAGGCGGAAAATGTTGTGATAGCTGCCGATCACCCAGATCGCCCCGTTCGGCTTCAGCAGCCGTTTGGCGGCCAGAAGCCAGGCCCGGGTGAAATCGTCATAGGCCTGGAACGAGGTGAACTGGTCCCAATGGTCATTCACCGCATCGACCAGCGAATTGTCGGGCCGGAGCAATTCGCCTTTCAGCTGCAGGTTGTAGGGCGGGTCGGCAAAGATCAGGTCGACAGAGCCTGCAGGAAGCGCATTCATCGCCTCGATGCAGTCACCCGAAAGGATCTGGTTCAGCGGAAGGGTTGCTTCCGCCGGGGTCGTTCTGGTCGCCATATCTCTGCCTCTGTCCCCGGCATCTGCTGTGCCGCTGTTGCCTGGAATCATGAGTCAGAGATGATTCGCCGTCAAATTCTTTATTGAATCAAGGGGTTACAGATTTGGCTTGGCACAAGATATTGTGGACAGGGGCAAACGAACGTCTATGAAAGGGGGTGACCCCAAAATCTAGAAGCGCCTGACGATGGGCCTTGGTCGGATAGCCCATGTTGCGGTCCCAGCCGTAGGGGGGGTGCTGTTGCGCCAAATCCACCATGATCCGGTCGCGTGTCACTTTGGCCACGACCGAAGCGGCGGCGATCGACAGGCAAAGCGCGTCGCCCTTGATGATCGCCCTTGACGTGCAGGTCAGGCCTTTGGGGATCAGATTGCCGTCGACAAGCGCGTGGAAGGAGGGCAGCGCGGTATCGGCGGACAGGGCTGCAATGGCGCGCTCCATCGCCAGATGGCTGGCGCGCAGGATGTTCAGCGCGTCGATTTCTTCGACGCCGGCATGGGCGACCGAGACCTCGGCATGCTCCATCAGCCAGTCGAACAGCCGTTCGCGGGCGGCGGCGGTCATCGCCTTGCTGTCGCGCAGCCCTGTGGGCAGATGGGCCGGGTTCAGCCGGACTG
>JBATAV010000276.1:0-2307 GCA_049662025.1 Paracoccaceae bacterium
AAGGCCTGCGGCGGCGCAAGTGCCGTTTCGCCGTGCCGTCCGGCGTTGGCTACTTCGGGTGGCGGTCGCCGATCAGCCCGGCCACCAGCCCATAGACCAGCGCGAAACTGATGCCTGCCACGGCCCCTTGCAACAGCCCGCTGCGCGGCACCAGCGACGGGGTCAACGTCAGGGTAAATGCCGCCGCCGCGACGACCAGCGCCAGCGGTGTCAGGCGCGCAAGGATCGGGCGGTCGGCGAAGGGGCGGGGCATGGCGGTGTCCTTCCTGTCGGATTGAAATGTGCCGGGGCGGTTTCCCGCCCGCGTCTGGCGATGCCTGCCCGCACCTGACGACGGTCGCCGCAGACCCCGTCGCAGATGGTTTCAGGCAGGTCGCGGCTGCCGCGCACCAAGCCGGTGACGAAGCCCCGGATCTCGGGTTTCTTGCTGCCGAACTTGTGGAAGTAAAGCGGGAAGGTGATCCTGGCCCGGCTGCCCCCGCTCTCGACCACGCTGAATTCCGCGCCGCGCCGGCTGTCTTTGCCTTCGGGCGGCTGCATGGCATGCACCGGCGTGAAGGCCGGGATGGCGAAGGCGGCCTTGGCCAGCGCCGCGCCAGTGGGCCGGGCAAGGAACAGGGCAAGGGGCATCGGCACGGGCTTTCAGGCAAGGACGGGCACACTGGAAGGGGCGATCTTGGCAAAGGCCTGCGGCGGCGCAAGTGCCGTTTCGCCGTGCCGTCCGGCGTTGGCTACTTCGGGTGGCGGTCGCCGATCAGCCCGTCGCAGGTGGTGGTCTGACTGGCGCAGATGCCGCGCACCCAGCCGATCTGCTGCCCGCTGGCCAGCCAGACCTGTCCATCGGTGTCCACCAGATCAAAGCGGATCAGCGCCCATTCCCCGTGGCAATCCAGCAGCGCATTGGAAAAGGGATCGGACCCCGACCAGACCACCGGCCCGGTCTGGTCGGGCACGGCGAAGGCCACTTCCGTTTGCGGAACGAACTGGACATAGGCACCGTCGATCCAGCCTTCCGTCTTGAAGTGGTTGCCGTCGGCGTCTTGCAAGTTGGCGATCCGTGCCCAGCCGTCCTTCATCTCGACCACCGAAAAGTCCGCACCGAAGCCTTCGTAATCGCTGCCCTGCGCCGCGCGCGGCGCCACGCCGATCACCGCACTGTCCAGCGACGGACCGGCGTGAATCGCCACATCCCAGGGATGCGTTCCATCGGTATAGCCGTCAAAGTCGCAAAGCCCGTCGGCATGGGCGGCAAAGGGCAGAAGGGCGACAAGCGCAAGGCAACGCATCGGGAACCTTTTTTTCGGGCAATGCAGCCATCTTCGCAGCACATTGCCGCCGCGCAAGCCCCCAATCCCGCCTCCGGCTTGCAACCCGCCCGGCTTTCGCGCTTGATGTGCGCCAGCGCACAGAGGAACCCCGATGCAGAACTGGGACGAGCTTCGCACCGCCTATCAGGTGGCCCGGCTGGGCACCGTTTCGGGCGCGGCCGAGGTTCTGGGCGTGCATCACGCCACCGTCATCCGCCACATCGACGCGCTGGAGGGGCGGCTGGGGGTGAAACTGTTTCAGCGCCACGCCCGTGGCTATACCCCCACCGAGGCGGGCCGCGACCTGCTGACCATCGCCCAGACCGCCGATGAGCAATTCGCCCAGCTGGCCAACCGCATCAAGGGCCAGGGCGAGACGGTGCAGGGAGAGCTGATCGTCACCTCGATTTCCGGCATCGCCGATCTTCTGGTGCCGGTGATGGCGGGGTTTCAGGCCGGTTTCCCCGATGTCATCCTGCGCTTTCTGACCGACATGCGGCTGTTTCGGCTGGATTATGGCGAGGCACATGTGGCGATTCGCGCGGGGGCTGCACCCGAAGAGCCCGACAATGTGGTGCAGCCGCTGGTGCGGATGAAGACCGGCCTCTACGCCGCCCGGTCCTATGCCCAGGCGCACGGGGTTCCCTCCAGCACGGCCGATTTCGCCGCCCACCGCTTCATCATCGCCGACAGCGAGGCCAGCCGTGCCCCCTTCAACCGCTGGCTGCGCGAGGCCGCACCGGAAGCGGCGCTGACCTTCCGCGCCAGCGAACCGGCGGCAATCGAACAGGGCTTGCGGGCGGGCGCGGGGATCGGCTTTCTGGCCGCCTACAAGGCGCATGACGACAAGGATCTGGTCGAGGTGCTGCCACCGCGGCCAGAGTGGGACTCGGCCTTGTGGATCGTGACCCATGTCGATCTGCACCGCACCCGCAAGGTGCAGGCCTTTCTTGGCCACCTGAAAGAGGCCGCAAAGGGTTGGAAACTGTGCAGCTAGGCC
>JBATAV010000277.1:0-5579 GCA_049662025.1 Paracoccaceae bacterium
GGAATGGGCCTGCCGCTGGACCGTCGATCCCGGCCGCCATCATTTCGACGTGATCGACGCGCTGGCCGATCCACATTCGGCGTTGGTCGAGACCCTGCTGGCAGAATAGCGGAACGGCGCACTCAGGCCGGGGATGAACGGCCAGGGCCTGTCGGCGCCGAACAGGAAGCCCCCCCGATCATGGTCCACATGATCATGGTCGAGATGCCGATCATCACGCCCGGAATCAGGATGGTGGCGATCATCATGTCTTGGAGCGTGGCCCGAAGCCGCCCCGAGACCGAGTTGATCAGGATCGCCGCCGCGGTGCCCACGATCACCGCGATGATGGCCACCGCAAGCGCCACCAGAAGCCCGTTGCGAAAAGCGTGCAGCATGCGGTCGTCGGCCCAAAGGTCGATGTACCAACGCCAGGTGAACCCCTTCCGCAGCACGATCGAGGGCGGTTTGCTGGCGTTGAAGGCCGCCCCCGACATCACCGCCAAGGGCACGATCCGGTCGAAAAGGAACAGCCGCATGCAAAGATGCGCGAGACCCAGTCTGGACTTGTGCAGGTCCCCGCCCCCTATTTCGCGATGTCCGACAGCTTCACCCGGAACAGCTTCAACGCCACCGGGACGAAGACCGTACGCAGGATCAGCAACCGGAAGGCACAGGCCGAGGCGGTGTTCCAATCCAGCGCCTCCTTGAACCATTGGTCAATGGCCTGGGTGAACCATTGCGAGGTGGTCGGGTCCAGGATCGACGGCACCAGCAGCGAGCCCGCCGACAGCATGAACACCATGACCGAGCCCGAGGCGATGCCCGGCCTGGAATGCGGCATCACGATGCGCCAGTGAATCCTCCACGACGGCGCGCCCGGATCTTCGGCCGCCTCGGTCTGGTTGGTTCCAGCGACTGGATGGCGTTGCAGATCGGGAACAGCATGAACAGCCCAAAGGTGTAGATCAACCCGACCTCCACGCCATCATGGCCGATGTTGGTCCAGCGGATTGGGCCCTCGATCAGGCCAAGCACCAGCAAAAGCGCGTTCAGCGGCCCCTTGAAGACCAGGATGATCCACCAGGCAAAGGCACGCAGCACCTCGCTGACCCATGGCGGCGAGTCATGTTCCCCATTGCCCTCGCTCCGCACATTGACATCGGCAAAAGTGCCGCACCGGCGGCGTCGAAGCCCGCGACCGTCTTCGCCCCGATGGCGGCCACCGTGGCCGAGGCGTTGTTGCGGATTTCCGCCACGATGGTCTTGCCGCTATCGGACTGCGTCAGTACCCAGACGAAGGCGCCCTCGAATGATACCGCGCCCTCCGTCACCGGCACCAGGTTTTCGGACCCCGCCTTGGCGGTCAGCAGGGTGTGCTCGGGCCGGACATATAGTTTCACCGGCTTGCCCACGGCTTCCGCCGCGATGCGGGCGCGGAACTGGCCCTGCGGGGTGTCAAACGCGGCAAAGCCGGCGCTGGCAGCTTCGCCCTGAAAGATGGTGTTTTAGACCACGAAAGCGGCGACGAACCGGTTCCCCGGATCATTGCAGATCTCGCGCGGGTCGGCGATTTGCCGGATACGGCCCTGGTTCATGACGCTGACGCGGTCCGACATCACCAGCGCTTCGCCCGGATCATGGGTGATGCAGAAGAAAGTCACCCCCGTGCGTTTCCGAATGGCGCGCAACGCGGCCCGCATCTGCCAACGCAGCATCTGGTCCAGCGCCGACTGGGGTTCATCCGGCAGCATCACCGCAGGGTCTACCGCCAGCGCGCGGGCGATTGCCACGCGCTGTTTCTGCCCGCCCGGCAATTGGCTGACCATCTTGTCGCCCGCGGCGAGTGGCCTTGTCGACGCCGCGCACCTCCAGCCCGAACGAGATGCTCTCCCAGATCGACATCAGCGGGAACAGCGCCAGATTCTGGAAGATCAGCGCCATGGGGCGTTGGTTCGGGCGATGGCCACGAACGTCCTGACCACCGATACGGATGACGCCTTCGGCCGGCTCGAGAAAGCCCGTGATCATCCGCAGAATGGCGGTCTTGCCACTGTCCGGGGGGCCAGAAAACGAAAAGAACTCGCCCGGTATGGTCGACACCGTCGCGTTGTCCACCGCCCGGAACGTGCCGAAATCGCAGCAGACGGCTTCAAGATCCATTCCTGCTCATCGCGCCAAGTCCCCCTGATCGTGTTCTTTTTCTTGTGTGTCGTTGTCGCCTTGCCTGCCCACCGCCTGCTTACCGCCCGCCCACCGCCTGTCCCTGTCGCGGATCGTTTCGCTGCCGTGCAAAAAAAGGCATCCCGGCCCATGTGGGCCGGGGCAGGTATGCGGTCTGTGACCTTCCGCTTGCGCCGCCTTGTAAATGTCGGCGTATTCGGCGCGTTTGGCGATGAGGTCGGCAGTCTGTTCGGGCCACCACCACAGCTTTGCCAGCGCGTCGTCGTTGAAGGTGCCGTTGCAACAGGCCGACACCTCGGGGTCGAGGATGCCGCCCGCGCCCTTGCCGACCGGGTTGGCCGAGAAGGCGGTGGCCCAAAGAGCGGCACCTTCGCGGCCCAAGACCCATTTGGCGAATTCATGCGCCGGATCGACGTTGACGGCGTTCTTCATCAGCACGAAGCCCTGGTTCCAGGCAATCGCGCCTTCGACCGGGGCAATGTATTTGTAGCCGTCATTGCGCAGGTTGAAGCCGGTGGACTCCCGGCCCCGTCAGGTCTTGGTCCAGTCTGGCCCCGGTTCTGCCCGCGACCTGCAACGGGCCAGTGACGGGCCAGTGACGGGGCGGGGCGGCGCCGTTTGCCGGTGATGCGGCGAGGGACGGGACAAATGCCGAATCCCTGGCCAGTGAAGATGAATCGCCGCGGAAACAGGCGACGCTTTCCTGAGCCAAAGAAACGCCTTTACAAGTAAAAGCGTTTTAGTCACCTATATACCCGACCCGCTGGTACGCCCAAGCCGCTTGCCCTCATCTGATCCCGAGCCACATGGATCTCCGATGTTCCGATACCCTGCCCCTGCGCTGCTTTTGCCCTTTGCCCTGCTCTTTCCGGCCCAGGCCAAAGCCGACGCCGACGCCGAGGCCGTGGTCACCACCTATGTCGACATTGCCGCCGAACCAAGGGTTGATCGACCATGTCGCCCCCGGCACCGCTCCTGCGGGCCGATCTGGACGCCTCGGTCGCGGCTTTGCACGCCATCGATGCCGCCACCGAATACGGGCTGGACCATGACATGATGCTGGCCCCCGGCAATGCGCAGGGCGAGGCCCTGAACATCGGCGCAGTCGATGGGCTGGTGGCGCAGGCAAAATCCATCGAACGCGCGGTTGCCGTGCCGGGCCTGTCGAAGATCGCTTTCGAAGGCTCTGACAGCCTGGATGCGCCATCGGCCGTCTTTCAATGATCGCAAAATCAGCCTTCGTCAGCCTTGTCCTGCTCTGCGCCCTGCCCGCGCAGGCACAAGACCTTGACGACCGGCATCTTGCGGTGATCGCCCGCAGCCCTGCGGAGACGGAAAAAATCGCCGCCGTTCTGGCTCCACCCACCGACTTTTCCAAGCCCGAACCGTTCGAGGCCCTGCCCGGCGGCGCCGCGACGGTCCGCAGGCGCGACACTGCCGATGCCTTCAGCCAGTTTTCCGCCAACATGGGCTTTGAAGGCGAGATGGCCTTCAAGCTGGGCAATGCGCTGTTTCGCAAGACCTGGGTCGCGGCACCTTCCTCGACCAAGGCCGCGGACGGCCTGGGGCCACTCTACAACGCCCGCGCCTGTCAGGATTGCCACCTTAAGGACGGCCGCGGCCATCCGCCCGAAGGGCCGGATGACAGCAGGGTGTCGATGTTCCTGCGGCTCTCGGTGCCGGGCGGCCCGTCGCCCGATGGCATCGCCGACTGGCTGGCGACCCAACCCGACCCGATCTATGGTGGCCAGTTGCAGGATCTGGCAGCTCCCGGCCATGCGGCCGAGGGTCAAATGGATGTAACCTATGAAGAAACGCCGGTAACACTCTCGGATGGAACCATTATATCCCTTCTCGCACCCAGCTATGCGCTGTCCGATCCGGCCTATGGCGCCCCCGCGCCCGACCTGATGCTGTCGCCCCGCGTCGCGCCGCAGATGATCGGCCTTGGCCTGCTGGAGGCCATTCCGGCCGCCGATATTCTGGCCCTTGCCGACCCCGATGATGCCAATGGCGACGGCATCTCGGGCCGGGCGCAGATCGTGCCCTCGGTCGAATTCGGCGTGCCGATGCTGGGCCGCTTCGGGCTGAAAGCCGGCGCGCCGACGATCAAGGAACAGTCCGCCGGCGCCTTTTCCAGCGACATGGGCCTGTCGACCGTATTGCACCCAGACCCCTTCGGCGATTGTACCGCAACGGAAACCGCCTGCCGCAATGCCCCCAACGGCCAGCAAGACGGCCTTCGGGATGGGCTCGAGGTGGACCGCCAAAGCCTTGATCTGGTGACTTTCTATTCCCGCAACCTCGGCGTGCCGGAACGCCGCGACCTTGATGACCCGCAGGTGCTGCACGGCAAGCAGGTGTTCTACAGCCTCAACTGTCAAGGCTGCCATGTCGCCAAGCACGTCACCAACCGGCTGGACGGCCAGCCCGAGCAAAGCTTTCAGCTGATCTGGCCCTACACCGACCTTCTGTTGCACGACATGGGCCCCGGTCTGGCCGACAATCGCCCCGAAGGCCGCGCCTCGGGGACGGAATGGCGCACGGCCCCACTTTGGGGTATCGGTCTGACAGCGCAGGTCTCGGGTCATACCCGGTTCCTGCACGACGGCCGCGCCCGCGGCCTGCTGGAGGCGATCCTCTGGCACGGCGGCGAAGCGCAGGCCGCCCGTGACGGTGTAGTTTCCCTGTCGCCCGATGACCGCGCGGCCTTGATCTCGTTTCTGGAAAGCCTGTGATGATGCAAAAGACCCTTGCCCTTTGCCTGACGCTGGCCGCCTCGCCCGCGCTGGCCGATTACCCCGAAACCGTCCGCGATCATATCCTGCCCGGCTATGCCGCCTTTGCCACCGCCACCGCCGATCTGGCCACCCAGGCCCAAGCCAGTTGCGCGCCCGAGACCCTGCGCCCGGCCTGGCAGGCCGCTTTCGACGCCTGGATGGGCGTGGCACATCTGCAGCTTGGCCCGGTCGAAGATCAGGGCCGCGCGCTCGCCATCGCCTATTGGCCCGACCCCAAGGGCCTGGGCTGGAAGCAGCAGCAGGCGCTGTTGACCGGCGATCCGGCCAATCTGGAACCGGCCGCCTTCGCCGACCAATCCGTCGCCGCGCGCGGTCTTTTCGGGCTGGAGCGTCTTTTGTACCCCGAAGCCCCCTTGCCCTCCGACGCCTGCCCGCTGATCCGCGCCACCGCCACCGATCTGGCCCGCATGGCGGCCGAGGTGCAGGCCGGTTGGCAAGGGCAAGGCGGCTATGCCGATGCAATGCTGACCGCCGGAGCGGCGGGCAATACCACCTTCCTGACCGGCCCCGAAGTGCGCCAAGCGCTGTTCACCCAACTGGCGACGGGATTGGAGTTTCTGTCCGATCAACGGCTTGGCCGCCCGATGGGGCAGCCGTCACAGCCCCACCCCGAAC
>JBATAV010000278.1:0-2275 GCA_049662025.1 Paracoccaceae bacterium
CCGATTGTCGACTGCGGTGTCCATTATGTCGATGTGATGTGCCAGATCACAGACGCCAAACCGGTCGAGGTTCGCGGAATGGGTCTGCGCCTGTCGAACGAGATCGCGGCCGACATGTATAACTACGGTCATTTTCAGGTGCTGTTCGAAGATGGCAGCTTGGGCTGGTACGAGGCCGGCTGGGGTCCGATGATGTCGGATACGGCGTTTTTCGTGAAGGATGTGGTCAGTCCGAACGGGGCGGTGTCGATCAAGATGCCCGAAAATGCGCGGTCGGATGACCATGACACGCATACGAAGACGTCGCTGTTGCGGGTGCATCGCGTGGGCCAGCCCGATCGCGACCTGTCGATGGCGGATGAGCCCGGCCATCAGGATCTGTGCGAGCGGGAGCAAGCCTTCATGGCCCGCGCCATCGCCGAGGATCTGGACCTGACCCGGCATATGGAAGATGCCGTGCAATCGCTTGCCATCTGTCTTGCCGCGGACGAAAGCATCCGCAGCGGCAAGCCCATTCGTTTGTGAGGCTGCCATGGGCGCGCTGGAACTGAAATCAATCAGCAAAAGTTTCGGCAAGACCGAAGTGATCAAGGACGTCGACCTGACGGTTCAAGACGGTGAATTCTGTGTCTTCGTCGGGCCTTCGGGCTGTGGCAAGTCCACCCTTTTGCGGATCATCGCCGGGCTCGAGGATGCGACGGCAGGCGATATCCTGCTGGACGGCAAGCTCATGAACGATGTTGCGCCCGCCAAGCGGGAACTGGCGATGGTGTTCCAAAGCTATGCACTTTACCCGCATCTGAGCGTTCGCGACAACATGGGGCTGGCACTGAAGCAGGCGGGCATGGCCAAGGCCGAAACCCGCGCCGCGACCGACCGCGCGGCAGAGATGCTATCGCTTGCACCGCTGATGGACCGACGCCCGTCCGAGCTCTCGGGTGGTCAACGCCAGCGCGTGGCGATTGGTCGGGCCATCGTGCGGACGCCCAAGCTGTTCTTGTTTGACGAACCGCTTTCGAACCTGGACGCTGCCCTGCGCGTTGCAACGAGGATCGAGATCGCGAAGCTTCACCGCGATCTGGGCGCGACGATGATCTATGTCACCCATGATCAGGTCGAGGCAATGACCCTGGCCAACCGGATCGTTGTGTTGCGAGCCGGGAGGGTGGAACAGGTCGGTGCGCCGATGGATCTGTATAATGATCCGGACAACACCTTTGTTGCCGGGTTCATCGGCAGCCCGCAGATGAACTTCCTGAAATCGGCTGCCTTGGGAGAACGGGGCGAGACTACCGGCATCCGCCCCGAACACCTGGGCATTTCCCGTGCCGATGGGCTGTTCGAAGGCAGGATAAGCCATGTCGAGAAACTCGGCGGAGAGACGCTGGTTTATGCACGGTCCGACGTTCACGGACTGCTGACCGTCCGTCTTTTCGGCGAGCACGATTATGTTGTCGATGAGTCCGTCCGTCTGATCCCGGACAAGCAGCGGTCGTTCCATTTCGATGCCGCGGGTCAACGTCTCAGATGACTTGAGGTCAACTACCACAGGTTGTTGTCCCTATTGAACTATGGCGCAAAAGACTCAGTTGTTGCGGGCGACGGGGAAAATTTTTATCTACAACATCAAATTCAACCCATACCCACTAGGAATTGCACCCAATCCTAGTTATGCGTGACAGCAATAGGGGTCGCGAAGGCCCTGAATACAACATGTCGGGCAACGGACCGACAGCAAGAGGCGGAGTAGTACTATGGTGAAGGCGATTGATTTCGTCGTCCGCGATTCTGCGGGCGGAGTGGTTCGCGGTGCTGTTGCCGGAGGCGGCAGCAACTTCGTTCAATTGGGCGCGGGCGAAGAGATCTCGCTGAACCTCGCGCGGCAAAGCGTTGTGGGCTATGCCCACAATGGCAACGATCTGGTCATAACCCTGATCGACGGGCGAGAGATCGTCCTTTCCGGCTACTTCAACGAGACCGGCGAAGCGAACCAGCTGTACCTGTCGCAAAACGGCGACGTCGCTGCGGTCGAACTGACCAACGCCGGTGACGGAACCATGTTCGCCGCCTATGGCCCGACCGAGGGTTGGGACAAGTTTTCGACAATCGACGATTTGCGTTTTGGCCAGACCGACGACTTGGCGCTGGCAGCGGGGGCAACCGATGAGCCGGCTGGGATGGCAGGCTTCGTGCCGGGTCTGATCGGCCTTGGCCCGATCGGGGCAGGGCTCGCGGGCGTTGGTGTCGTCGGTGGATTGGTTGGCAGCGGTGGCGG
>JBATAV010000279.1:0-1920 GCA_049662025.1 Paracoccaceae bacterium
CGGTGCCGCGATGGTGGATCGAGCGCATGCAGAAGCTGCGGTGCCAGCCTGCGGCGCGTGCGATACGGCGGGCGGCCACCGGAAACCCCGGGTTCCACAGCAGCGACCCGTAGCCAAAGACCCAAAGGGGTTCGTGCAAGGCTTGCCCTCCAATTGCCGCCCCCTTAGACCATGGGCAGGCATCGGGAAAAAGAGGCGGCCATGCGGTTTCTGAAATGGACGGCGATCATCCTGGCAATTCTGGTGACGGGTCTTTGGTTCGGGGCCTCATACTTCGTCAAGAAGGGGGCCGAGGCCTTTGTCGCCGATCTGGCGGCGAAAGGCATGGTCGCCGGGACGCCCGGAATTTCGGTCGGCGGCTTTCCTGCACGGATGGATCTGGCGCTGAGTGCGGTGAAATTCGTGGACCCAAAGACCGGGGCGGGGTGGGAGGGGGCGGAGTTGCACATCTTTGCCCCCAGCTGGAAGCCCTGGCAGATCACCGCCGAGTTGCCGCCGAGCCAGACCCTGACGCTGCCTGGCATGACGGGAAACCAGACGGTGGGCGTCACCTCGCAGGGGCTGACGGCTTCGGTCCGGGTCAGCCCGGATACGCGGTTGGCGTTGCAAGAGGTCACGGCGGGCGGGGCGGCGTTGCAGGCGACCTCGTCGCTGGGCTGGGTGGTGGGGGTGGGCGATCTGCGGGCGCAGCTTTTGGTCGCTGCGGCTGACCCCAAGGCCTATGCGCTGACGCTGAACGCCACCGAGATCGCGCCCGACCCGTCGCTGGCTGCGGCGCTGGCTGCTGTCAGCCTGCCGGACCTGCCGGTATCGGACCTGCCGGCCAAGCTGGAGAGCGCGCATCTGGCGATGATGCTGCACATGTCCACGCCGCTTGAACTGATGGCCACCGGCACCAACCCGCATCTGACGGGGCTGGATCTGCAGGACCTGACCGCGCAATGGGGGCCGCTGAAATTCGCCGCCTCGGGCGCATTGGCCGCTGATGCCTCGGGCCATGCCGAGGGTCGGATCGAGATCGAGATCACCCATTGGGACCGGCTGCCCGCGTTGTTGGTGGCCACCGGCGCGGTCAAGCCGGAAATCGCGCCGACCATCGGCAATGCGCTGAAGGCGCTGGCAGCCGAGGGTGGCGACCCTGCGGTGCTGAGGGTGCCTTTGGTGATGGAGGCGGGGCGGATGTCGCTGGGCCCGCTGCCCTTGGGCGAGGCGCCGATGATGACGGGCGCCACGGGCAGCTGATCACCGGCAATAGGGCCCGCTGCGATACCCGGCGGTATCGAGATGGATATGGTCCTGATGATAGCCGTCCGACCCCGGCCCCAGCGTGGTGCTGAAGATGCCGCAGGCGGCCTTGTGCACCCGGCGCAGGGTCTTGTTGTAGTTGGCGGCCACGGTGAACGCCTTGCCGCTGGCCAGCACGAACGCCGCCACGTCCACCGCCTTGCCGCGGCCATGCTCGCTGATCTTGGCACCCTTCTTGTTGTTGCGGGTGCGGCACATGTAATGCGCGGCGATCTTCAACTCGACCAGATCACCGCCGAAGGCGGGTTGCACCACCTCGGCCACCCAACGGTTCAGCGCCGTGGCGGTGGGGCAATCGACGGTGATCGCCTGGCTGAGATGTACGCCCGAGACGCTGGTGACGCGCACCCCGTCGGGCAGGCCGCAGCCCTTTACCTTGGACCGGATCGGCGCGATCTTTTCGCCCTTGATGGCGTTCACCCCGCAGACCGAGCCGGCCTTCGAGGCGGTCTCTTTCTTTTTCTTCTTGCCCTTCGGTGCGGGTTCTGCCGCCGCCGCATCGCCGGTGTTCAGGCTGGCAAGGTCCAGCCCCTGATCCTTGCCCTTGCGGATGGCGGCGACCATCTGTTCCAACCCCGCCGGGCGGAGGCGCGGGCGCAGCGAGGTGGTCAGGCC
>JBATAV010000280.1:0-1971 GCA_049662025.1 Paracoccaceae bacterium
CCCCAAGACGGTTGCGAAATTGCGGAAGCGGGCCACGGTTGAGGATATGAAGACGGGGCCGACGGAACCGCGCTCGACGGTTTTGACCGAGGCCGAGGAAGCGATGGTCGTCGCATTCCGTCGCCACACGCTGCTGCCGCCGGACGATTGCCTCTATGCGCTTCAGTCGTCGATCCCGCACCTGACCCGGTCAGCGCTGCATCGCTGCCTGCAGCGGCACGGCATCTCGCGCCTGCCTGATATCGAGGGGGACAAGCCCAAGCGCCAGAAGTTCAGGCGCTACCCCATCGGGTTCTTCCACATTGATATCGCTGAAGCGCAGACCGCCGAAGGCAAGCTCCATCTCTTTGTGGGCATTGACCGGACCGCCAAGTTTGCTGTCGCTCAACTCGTTGCAACGGCGGATAGAAAAGCTGCCTGAGAGTTCCTTCAGCACATGCTCGAGGCCGTGCCCTACCAGGTACACACGATCCTGACCGATCGAGCCATTGGAACGCCATTGGTCCGAGAGACAATGGCGAGGGGCATTCAGTTCGCCGAGCAACCCCGGAACCGGAACACCATCTATTCCCGACCGATGCGTTTCGACATGATATGCGAGACCAACGGCATCGAGCACAGGCTAACCAAGCCCAACCATCCTTGGACCAATGGGCAAGTAGAGCGCATGCTTCTCGGCGTTTGCAAGCAAACGCCTGCCAGCCAACGGAACCGCACGATCAAAGATGCCACCGTCAAGCGCTTCCACTACGACAGCCACGACCAATTGCGCACGCATCTCGCTGACTTTCTCGCAGCTGACAACTTCGCGAGAAGGCTGAAGACGCTGAACGGCCTGACGCCCTACGAATACATCTGCAAAATCTGGACATCAGAGCCGGAAAGATTCATCCTCGATCCGATCCACCAGATGCCGGGACTGAACACCTAGGCCGCCAAAGGCAGGATCAGATCGGCCCCGCTGGCCCGGTTGGAGTTCACTTTTGCATCAACCCGCCAGGGTGCGGCCATCACGGCCCTTTGCGTGGGCCGCAGCAAGACCGCCGCACCCTTGCCGGCCTCGCCCAGCCACAACCGCCAATCGGCGGGCTCCAGGATCACCGGCTCGCGGTGGTGAATGCCCGCCATGCCATCCCCGGCTTCGGTCGAGACAATCGCCACGGTATCGATTTCTTGCCAGCGCTGCCAGATGCCCGCCAGCGCCATCGGCGCCCCATCGGCACGGGTGAAATACCATGGCAAGCGGCTGCCGCCCGGCCCCTCGCTCCATTCGTAAAACCCGCTCGCCGGAACAATGCAGCGCCGCTCGCGCACCGCGGCGCGGAAGGCTGGCTTGTCGGCGATGGTGTCGGACCGCGCGTTGATGATCAGCGGGCCATCGTTCGCCGCCTTGTACCAGCTGGGCAGAAACCCCCACCGCATCGCCCGCAAGCGCCGTTGCCCCACGTCCGAGGTCACCACCGCCACCGCATTCGTCGGGCAGACGTTGAAATTAGGCCCCTGCGGCAGATCATTGCCCGGCACCGCCGCGAACAGTGCCGCCAGCGCCTCGTTCGGGTGGGTGATGGTGAACCGCCCGCACATTCAGCGCACGCGGCACGCCACCGCGCGGCTGGGCGTCGTCGCCGCCTCACCGGGCATCGAGACGTAAGGGGCGGTCACCTCCAGCACCTCGACCGGCACCTTGCGCAAAGCCGTCTCGAACCCGCCGTCCCACAGCGTGCCCTTCACCGTCAGCACGATCACGCCCCCCTTGGCAGTGATCCGCACCAGTTCCGGCAAGGCTTCAGCCCCGACATGGCCGGTGGTGAAAACTCCGGTGGAAATCACTGCCGCGAACTGCCCGTCGGCAAAGCTCAGCGGCTGGCCCAGCACCGCCCGCGCCAGCCGCGCATAGCTGCCCTTTTTCGCCGCTACCGCCAGCATGCCGGCCGAGATATCCACCCCCCAAACCTCGGGCCAGCCCAGAAT
>JBATAV010000281.1:0-2134 GCA_049662025.1 Paracoccaceae bacterium
GGGATTCGCTGCGGGCGATGCTGAAGGACGGCGGGCCGGTGCCTGCGGCGCCTTTCGGGGGCTATGAGGTGCTGCTGCCGGCGCGCGAGTACAAGAATCGCCATGCCTCGATTCTGCTGGCGCTGGAGGCGGTCTGCGAGGCGTTTGAGGCGGCAGAGAAGGCCGGTGCTGCCTGAGGTGTCCCGACTCGGGACGCCTGGTGAAGTGACGTTATTTCAAAGGCTTGCAGAATTCGTTTAGCCTTTATTAACCCTTTCCCGCAAAAAAAGGCCGCCGCGCACCGGGGACGGTGGCGGCGGCAGTGGCGTGTCTGGGGCGCGCTGGGACTAGGCGTCAGTCTCGGGAAAGACCAGCTCGGGACAGAGCGGGGACGCAAGCGCGCCTGGGGAACAGACCGCAGGCAGAAAGGGTCAGATGACGCCCGGCAGGGCGAGGGCGGCAAAGAGCATCAGAAACAGCGCGGCGATGCCGACCACATCTTCGGCCAGCGACGGCTGATGCCGGGTGGTCATGGTCTTGATACGGGCGATCATGGCGTGTCTCCGATGCTTTGTTGCTATATTGTTCTCATATCCACACCGCTCTGTAAAGAACTTTTTAAGAACATCTGAGAACAGGCGTGAAACACCCGAGTCGCTTGGCGCTTTCAGCCGACTGAGATCAGGCGGATTGCCCGGTCCTGATCCAGCAGCCACAACAGCAACCGTGCCGCCCGCCCGCGCGGGCCGTCCAAGCCCGGATCGGCGGCCAGAAGCGCGCGGGCGTCGGTTTGCGCCACCGCCATCAGCGCCGATTGCCGCTCCATATCCGCCACCCGGAACTTCGGCAGGCCCGATTGCGCGGTGCCGATCAGATCGCCGGCCCCCCGCATCGTCAGGTCTTCCTCGGCGATGCGAAAGCCGTCTTCGGTGTCGCGGATGGTCTTCAGTCGCCGCTCGCCCCCCTCGGTCAGCGGGGCCTGATACATCAGGAGGCAGGTCGATTCCGCCTCGCCCCGCCCTACCCGGCCACGCAGCTGGTGCAACTGGGCCAGACCGAAGATTTCGGCCCGTTCGATCACCATGATGGTGGCATTGGGCACGTTCACCCCCACCTCGATCACCGTTGTCGCCACCAGCACCGAGGTTTCCCCCGAGATGAAACGCGCCATCGCAGCGTCCTTTTCGGCGGGCGGCATCTGGCCATGCACCAGCCCGACGCAGGCATCGCCCAAAGCCGCACGCAGCGATTGGAACCGCTCCACCGCCGAAGTCAGGTCCATCACCTCGGATTCCTCGACCAGGGGGCAGACCCAATAGGCCTGCTTGCCCTCGGCCACCGCGCGGGCCAGATGGCCCACCACCTCGTCCATCCGCTCCACCGCGACCAGCGCGGTCTTGATCGGCTTTCTGCCCGCAGGCTTTTCATCCAGCACCGAGACATCCATGTCGCCATAGCTGGCCAGCGCCAGACTGCGCGGGATGGGGGTGGCGGTCATCACCAGCACATCCGCCGCCTGCCCCTTGGCCCCCAGTTCCATCCGCTGTGCGACGCCGAAACGGTGCTGTTCATCGACCACCGCCAGCCGCAGATCGGCAAATTCCACGTCTTTTTGAAAGACCGCATGGGTGCCGACCAGGATCTGGATGCGCCCGGCGACCAGATCGGCCAGCTTGGCAGCGCGGTCAGCCCCCTTGTCGCGGCCGGTAAGGATGTCCAGCCGCACCCCGGCCGCAGCGGCCAAGGGTTCCAGACCCTCAAAGTGCTGACGGGCGAGGATTTCGGTCGGCGCCATCATCACGCCCTGACCCCTGGCCTCGACCGCGACCAGAAGTGCCAGAAAGGCGACCAGCGTCTTGCCCGCGCCGACGTCGCCTTGCAGCAAGCGGTTCATCCGCAACGGCGTGGCCATGTCGGCGGCGATGTCGCGGATGGCACGGGATTGCGCGGCGGTTGGCGCATAGAGCAGGCTTTTCAACACCTTGTCTTGCAGCGCGCCGGTGGCGTGGCTTGCAATTCCCTTGCCGCGGCGCATCGACTGGCGGGCCAGCGACAGCGTCAGCTGATGGGCGAAAAATTCGTCATAGGCCAGCCGCGCCCGCGCCGGATGGGTGGCGGCCAGCGCCGCGGCATCATCCGGCGCATGGGCGGAGGT
>JBATAV010000282.1:0-2767 GCA_049662025.1 Paracoccaceae bacterium
GAAACCACAGCCAAACAACGCCTTGGCGCGGTCGATCGCCAGGTTTTCCGCCACATCGACCCACTCGCAGCCACCGTAATAGCGCCGGCCCGGATAGCCTTCGGCGTATTTGTTGGTCAGGACCGAACCCTGCGCCTCCATCACCGCGCGGGAGACGATGTTCTCGCTGGCGATCAGCTCGATCTCGTGGCGCTGGCGGCCCAGTTCCTTTTGCATCGCGCCAAACAGTTCGGGGTCGCGGGTGGCAAGGGTTTCGGTGAAAAAACCGGGGTCGCGGGCGGTGGAGGTCATGTGCAGATCCTTCGCGGGCCAAAAGCAGAGTCGGCGCTATTTAGGGCATGGTTGGCAGGACGGGAAGTGCGGAAAGCGACAGGGCGGCGGCCGGGCGCGGCTTGCCGTTGCGCCGGTGGCCTTACCCTGCGGTTCGGGGGTTGAGTTTGCCCCCCCTTGCGGCCAAGGTTCGCGCCAAGGGAGACGGCCATGGCGCAAAGGATCAGGTTCACCGCCAGCAAGGCGCCGGCTGCTGCCGAGGCGCTGGCCGTCTTGACCGCGCGTTACGGGCAGGCCGATGCCCGCCGGGCGGAAATCATCGTGGCCCTGGGCGGCGACGGGTTCATGTTGGAGACGCTGCACGCCCAGACCGGGCGCGACCTGCCGGTTTATGGCATGAACTGCGGCACCATCGGCTTTCTGATGAACGCCTATTCCGCCGAAGGCCTGCCCGAACGGCTGGCGGCCGCCGAGGAAACCCTGATCAACCCCTTGTCGATGCGGGCCGAGACTGCGCGCGGCAAAGTGACCGAGGCGCTGGCGATCAACGAGGTTTCCTTGTTGCGACAGGGTCCGCAGGCGGCCAAACTGCGCGTCTTCATCGACGGGCGCGAGCGGCTGGCGGAACTGGTCTGCGACGGCGCGCTGGTGTCCACGCCCGCCGGGTCCACCGCCTACAATTATTCCGCGCATGGCCCGATCCTGCCGATCGGATCGGATGTGCTGGCGCTTACCGCGATGTCGCCGTTTCGCCCCCGGCGCTGGCGCGGCGCGCTTTTGCCCAAATCGGCCGTGGTGCGGTTCGAGGTGGTGGAGCCGGGAAAGCGCCCGGTCATGGCCGATGCAGACAGCCGGTCTTCGACGCGCGATGTGCTGTCGGTCGAGGTGGTTTCGGTTTCGGACATCACCCACCGGCTGTTGTTCGACCCCGGCCACGGGCTGGAGGAGCGGCTGATCGGCGAGCAGTTCACCTGAACCGTTTCAGCGCCGCTTGACGCCCCAGCTTTCCAGCTTGCGGTAAAGGGTCGAGGGCGAGATCGCCAGTTCCCGCGCGGCAAGGGGCACCGATCCGTCGTGCCGCGCCATGGCGGCTTCGATCGCCTGACGCTCGATCTGGGCCAGGGTGCGGGCCGGTTGGGGTTCGGCGGCCAGCGCGCGGGGCGCGATGTCCAGGGGCAGGGTGTTTGTCGCCATGCCGGGGGGCAGCATCGCCGGCGTGACCGCCCCGCCATCGTTCAGGACCACCACGTTGCGGATGACGTTCAGAAGCTGGCGCACGTTGCCCGGCCAGTCCTGCGCCAGCATGAAGGTGCGGGTTTCGTCTGACAGGCCAATGAAATCCTTGCCCTCTTCGGCGGAAAAACGGGTCAGCGCGGCCTCGGCGATTTCCACCACGTCGGTGCCCCTTTCGCGCAAGGGGGGCATGTGGATGGGCACGACGTAAAGCCGGTAATACAGGTCCTCGCGAAACAGCCCGCGGCGGACGTAATCCATCGGATCGCGGTTGGTGGCGCAGATGATGCGCACGTTCACCTTGCGCGGTTTGGTCGAGCCGACCGGCTGGATGGTCGAGGTTTGCAGGAATCGCAAGAGTTTGGTCTGCAGGGGCAGGGCCATCTCGCAGATCTCGTCCAGAAACAGCGTGCCGCCGTCGGCTGCGGCTGCCGCCCCCGGCTTGTCGGAAATGGCGCCGGTGAAGCTGCCCTTCATATGGCCGAAGACTTCGGATTCCAGAAGATCGGGCGGGATCGCGCCGCAGTTCAGCGCGATGAAAGGCCCGGTGGCGCGACCGGACCGCGCATGCACCGCCACGGCGGCCAGTTCCTTGCCAGTGCCGCTTTCGCCGGTGACGAAGACCGTGGCCATCGACCGTGCGACCGAGCCGATGGTGCGGTGGACGGTCGCCATCGCCTTGGACGAACCGATGAAGACCGAGCGGTCGACCGGTGCCGACTCGGCGCGGCGGCGCGGTGGCGCGTCGCGCGGGCCGGTTGTCTGCATCTCGTCGCTGGCGGCCTTGACGGCCGACAGGAAGCGGTCTTCCTCGAAGGGTTTCACCAGGAAATCGAAGGCCCCGGCGCGCATCGCCTCGACCGCGCGGCCGACAGAGCTGTTGGCCGTCATCACGATGATGCAGGCAAACGGGTTTTCGATCAGGATCTCGCGCATCAGGGTCATGCCATCGCGGTCAGGCAGGATCAGGTCCAGCAGCACGATCTTCGGGGCATGGGTGCGAAAAGCGGCCAGCCCTTCGGCGGCGGTTCCGGCAATGGCGACCTGATATCCGGCGGCGGTCAGCACCGAGCGGTAGATGGTCTGCAACGAGGGCGTATCCTCGACCACCAGCACGGGAACACGGAGCGATGCCGGGCTCATCGGGCGGCTTTGGCGGTGGCGCGGCGGGCGGCGACCAGCGCGCGCAAGGCTTGCAGCCCGGACAGCACCGGTCGCACCAGGGAGTCGGGCAGGGATTGGTCGGGCAGGGATTGGTCGGGCA
>JBATAV010000283.1:0-1651 GCA_049662025.1 Paracoccaceae bacterium
CTTCAGCACCTGCGTTTGCACCGTCACATCCAAAGCGGTCGTCGGCTCATCGGCCACGATCAGCTTCGGATCGGCGGCAAAGGCCGATGCGATCTGGATGCACTGGCGCATTCCACCCGACAGCTCATGCAGATAGGTGCGCAGCACCCGGACGGGGCCTGGGATCTGCACCTCGACCAGCAACTCTTCAGCGCCGACCAGACCGCGCACCTCGCCCACCGCGAGGTTCAGCGACACCGACCGCAACAAGGGTTGCTCCAGCCCCTCCAGCTGCGCCGACAGGCCCCTGACCTCAAGAACGCTCATTGCAGCACCGGGTCGTGGCGGTCCTTCTCCCCCTCACCAAATTGCGAGAACGCGAGGAAGGTCACAAACAGCGTGATCAGCGGAAGGATAAACACCAACCAGGCTTGGTGAACACTCGTTCGGCCTTCGGCGATCATGCCACCCCAGGTTGGGTCATCGGTCGAAATCGACAGACTCACGAAGCTGAGGATCGCCTCCACGATCACTTCGATGCCCATTTCCATCGTCAGCGGAACGACGACGGTGGGCAACATGTTCGGCAGGATCTCGGTAACCATGGTGGAAAGCCGCCCCCGCCCGGCCACCTGCGCCGATGCGACGCAATCCATCGCTCCCTGCGCCATTGGCTCGGCCCGGATGATGCGGGCAAACCGGGTCCGGTCGATCACCACAATGGCGATGATGATCGACGACAGACCCGGCCCCAGGACCGCGATCAGGAGAATGGAGAACGGAGAACGCTACCGGCGGAAAGGCCATCCAGATGTCGATCAGGCAAGAAATCAGCACATCGACCCAGTCGCGCAGGAACCCCGCAAGCAGACCCAGAGTTGCGCCGACCGCACAAGTCAGGGTGCCCGCCACCAGCGTCACGTCCAGGGCAATGCGTGCGCCGTAGAGCGTGCGGCTGAGAACATCGCGGCCAAGGGAATCGGTGCCCAACCAGAAACCCGGCTCGGTGCCGCATTGCCAGACAGGCGGCAGCCGGCCCAGAAAGAGATCTTGTTCCAAAGGGTCTTGTGGGAAAATCCATGGCGCCGAAAGGGTGGAAACGGCCAACAAAACTAGCCAGCCGCCGGCCTGCCCGCCGCCTGACCATGCCCCTTGCGTCAGCCATGCCGCAACCTCGGGATCAGGACCGTGCAAAGCAGGTCGACGATCAGGTTCACCGCCGTGAAGATCACGGCACTCAGGATGACGATTCCCTGTATCGACGGCAGGTCGCTGTTGATCACCGCATCAATCGCCAGATTGCCCAGGCCTCCATAAATGAACAACCGTTCCATAATTACCATGCCGCCAATCAGAAAGGTGAACCGCCCCCCACCATTGTCAGGGTCGGCAGGGCGGCGTTGCGCAAGGCCTCGCGCAGGATGACTTGGTTTTCGCCAAAACCCTCGGTGCGGGCCAGCGTCACATAGTCCAGATGCATGGTCTCTTTCAGACTTTGCCTCAGGAGATGCCCGATGATCGCCGCCAGCGGAATGGCCAGCGAGGGCAGAAACCTGTAGTTGATGCTGTCGGACCAAAGGGCGAACCGCAGCCGGGCGAGCGCCTCGAAGGCAAAGAGGCTGATGGTAAACGGCAGATGAAGGCTGGGTGTCACCCGGCCCGAGATATGGAA
>JBATAV010000284.1:0-3747 GCA_049662025.1 Paracoccaceae bacterium
TGGCGATGTTGAAGGCGATGTTGGTGGCCAGCGAGGTCTTGCCCATCGACGGCCGCCCGGCCAGGATCAGAAGGTCGCTTTCGTGCAGGCCGCCCAGCTTCTTGTCCAGATCGGTCAGCCCGGTCGAAATGCCCGCCAGCCCGCCGCCGCGCTGATAGGCGGCGTTCGCCACATTGACTGCGTCGGTTACCGCCTTGAGAAAGCTTTGAAATCCGCGCTCTGAGGCACCCTGTTCGCCCAAGCGGTACAGCCGCTGCTCGGCCTCGCTGATCTGCTCGCGCGGCTCGCTTTCCATATCCACCTTGGCGGCGCGGTCCGAGATGTCGCGGCCCAGCTGGATCAGTTCGCGGCGCACCGCGAGATCGTAGATCATCTGCGCGTAGTCGCGCGCCGCAAAGGCGGATATCGCCGATCCGGCCAGCCGCACCAGATAGGCGGGGCCGCCCAGTTCCTTCAACCCTGCGTCATCCTCCATGAAGGCTTTCAGCGTCACCGGGCTGGCCAGCGCATTCTTCTGGATGCGGGCCGAGGCGATCTCGAAGATGCGGCTATGGACGGGGTCGAAGAAATGGTCGGACTTCACCAGCGAAGCGATGCGATCAAAGGTGTCGTTGTTGACGAGAATCGCCCCCAAGAGCTGCTGTTCGGCCTCGATGTTGTGGGGCAGGGCCTCGGACCCGGCTTGCGTGGCCGGGACCGTTGGCCGAAGCGTTGCGATCTCACTCATCTCATACCCCCATTCACCCGGCTACCCTATGGCAAAGCCGGGTGCGGGCTGGCAACTCTGATAGGTCTGTGGACAAGGCCTGTATGGGACCAAGGATAACCGAAAGCCTGCGACGGCGCTACCGGGGAATGTGGCGGTGGCAGGATGGGCTACAAGATATGGCCAGCCCGGTTCGGACGAATCGGAGTTATCCGTGGTCTGTCCACAGGGAAATTCCCCCTGACGTAGGGTCAACCCTTTGCCCGCGCCGCCTGCCATGCGCGGGGATCGGTCAGAAAGGCCTCGACCTCGGCCAGGGTCCGCGCATCGAAAGCACCCGAGGCCTGCGCCTCGGCCAGCACGTCCCACCAGGTGCAGAGGTGATGCAGCGCCACGCCATGCGCTGCCAGCCGCTCGGTCGTCTCGGGGAAGATGCCGTAATAGAAGATCACCGCCGTATGGCCGCAGCTGGCGCCGGTCTCGCGGATGGCATCGACGAAGGACAGTTTCGACCCGCCATCGGTGGTCAGATCCTCGACCAGCAGCACCCGCTGGCCTTCGGTCATGGCCCCTTCGATCCGGGCATTGCGGCCATAACCCTTTGGTTTCTTGCGCACATAAGTCATCGGCAGGGCCAGCCGTTCTGCCACCAGCGCGGCAAACGGAATGCCTGCGGTTTCCCCCCCGGCGATGTTGTCGAACGCCTCGAACCCCGCATCGCGCAGCACGGTGACGCAAAGGAAATCCATCAGGACCGAGCGGATGCGCGGATATGAGATCAGCTTGCGGCAATCGATATAGGTGGGTGAGGCCAGGCCGGAGGCCAGCGTGAACGGCGTTTCGGCGTTGAAATGCACCGCCTTGATCTCCAGCAAGGCGCGGGCGGTCAGGCGGGCAATTTCCTCTTTGGGCGGGAAGCTGGCGGGGATCATGCGATGCTCTCGGGCTGAGACTCAGGCCTCGACGTGCCAATGCACGGGGAAACCGGGGTTGAAGACGGTGACGGGGCCGGCCTCGGTGTAGATCTTTTCCGGGACAGCGGGGGGGAGTTCGTGTTTCACCAGCCGCAGCCGGGCCTCGTTGGCGGGCAGGCGGTAGAAGGCCGGGCCGTGCAGCGAGGCAAAGCCCTCCAGCCGGTCCAGCGCGCGGTCTTCCTCGAACACATGCGCCAGCAGGGCCATGGTGTTGGTGGCGGTAAAGCAGCCCGCGCAGCCGCAGGCGTGTTCCTTCAGCGCATCGACGTGCGGGGCAGAATCGGTGCCAAGGAAATAGCAGGCCTTGCCCGATGTCGCGGCGCCCCGCAGCGCCAGCCGATGCTTTTCGCGCTTGGCCACCGGCAGGCAGTAGTAATGCGGCTTGATCCCGCCGACCAGAATGTGGTTGCGGTTGATGATCAGGTGATGGGTGGTGATCGTGGCGGCCAGATTGGGCCCGCCCGCGGCCGCATAGGCCACGCCTTCCTCGGTGGTGATATGCTCCATCACCACGCGCAATTCGGGCAGACGGCGGCGCAGCGGGTCCAGCACGGTGTCGATGAACACCGCCTCGCGGTCGAAGATATCAACCTCTGTCGTCGTCACCTCGCCATGGGTGCAAAGCGGCAGGCCGATCTCGGCCATCTTTTCCAAGACCGGCATCACGGCCGCCAGATCGCGAACCCCGGATTGCGAATTGGTGGTGGCGCCTGCCGGATAAAGCTTCACCGCCTTGACCAGCCCCGAGGCGGCCGCCGCCGCTACGTCGGCCGGATCGGTGCCTTCGGTCAGATACAGCGTCATCAACGGCTCAAACACCGCACCTTCGGGCAGGGCGGTCAGGATGCGGTCGCGGTAGGCGGCGGCATCGCGCGCCGTTACCACCGGTGGCACCAGATTGGGCATGATGATGGCGCGGGCGAAATGGCGGGTGGTTTCGGGCAAGACGCCCTTGAGCATCGCGCCATCGCGCAGGTGCAGGTGCCAATCATCAGGGCGGCGAAGGGTGATCTCTTGCATGATCCCGCCCTACCGCATCCGCACGCGAGGGACCAGAGGCTGGATGGGCAATAGTGCCCATCCTGCGGGCGCCCGTCTGGCGCCGGTCTGGCCCGCGTCTGGCCCGCGTCTGGCCCGCGTCTGGCATTCCCCCCTTGGAGCCCGGCCCTCAATCGGGCACAACCGCCGAAAGCCAGCGGAGACCGCCATGCACCGTGCCATCCTTCCCCCGCTTTTCATCCTGCTTCTGCCCGCCCTTCCGGCCGCCGCACAGGATGTCGATTGCGCCAATGCCATGGCCCAGCAAGAGCTGAACCAATGCGCCTATCAGGATTGGCAGGCTCAGGATGTCAGCCTGAACGATGCCTATGCGGGCGCCGTGAAGATGCTGAAGGATTGGGATTCCAACCTGCCCGAAGCGGAACGCGGTGCCGTTCAGGCGCTGAAAGAGGGCCAGCGCGCCTGGGTCACCTTCCGCGACAAGGCCTGCGAGGCCGAGGGCTATGCCATGCACGGCGGCACCGCCGAGCCGCTGCTGGTCTATGGCTGCATGGCGCGGCTGACCGAGGAACGCAGCCTTCAGCTGTACCAGATGATCGAATCTTACGGCAGCAACTGACCCGTCAGTCGTCGGCCCCGGTCAGTTCCGCCAGCCGGGCGGCAAAGCGCGGCGCCTTCATCCGCCGTGTGACCGACCGGCAGATCCGCAACTCCAGATCCGGGCGCTTCTTAGCGGCGGCGGCGGCCAGCAGGGTCTTCAGATAATGCGCATAGGACCGCCGCGACCGCCAGTGTCGGGCAAAGCCCGCAGGCGACAACGTGCCCGCCATCGCGTCTTCCAGTATCTTGTCCAGAATGCCCGCCCCGGCCAGTGCGCGTTCGGTCACCTCACCGGTGCGGCGCGCCTTCAGGGGGGTGACCCAGGGGTTGCGGAACAGCGCCACATGCATCGCATCCAGCGGGTTCAGCGGATCATGCACCAGCCAGACCCGGGCCGCGCCTTCCGTCATGTCGGGCGCATAGCCATAGCGCGAGGTGAAATCATGGCGCCGCGCCGCCATGTGGCGG
>JBATAV010000285.1:0-11144 GCA_049662025.1 Paracoccaceae bacterium
TGGCGCTCACCCAGGCCGGTGTCAGCCGCGAAGACGCCTACCGCCTGGTGCAGCGCAACGCCATGAAGGTCTGGGAGAAGGGCGCCGATTTCAAGACCGAGCTTCTGGCCGACCCCGAGGTGACCGCTGCCCTGACTCCCGCAGAAATCGAAGAGAAATTCGACCTCGGCTACCATACCCGACACGTCGACACGATCTTCGCCCGAGTCTTCGGCTAGGCGACTGTTCCCGCGGGACCCGCACGCCGCCCATTACGCCGCCCGTTTTCACGCGATTGTCATCCCTGCAGGCCGCAAAGCCCGCCTGGAAAGGCCCCGCATCACCAAAACCTGCATTTGACCTGCACGATTCCGTGCTATCCTCTGCACTTGCCAAAGGGAGTCTCTCACATGCGCATGCTTCCCGTTCTTCTGCTTTCCGCCCTGCCCTTTGCCGCCTTTGCCGCCGGGTCGGATAACACCGCGCCGCCAACCCCCACCGCGACCACCACCGAATGCAAGGATGGCCAGGTCTTCGACGACAAGACCAAGAAATGCGTCGATCCGCAAAGCGGCAGCCTCAGCAACGACACCCGCTTTGGCGCGGTGCGCGAACTGGCCTGGGCCGGGCGCTATGACGACGCCATGCTGGTGCTGTCGGCGATGACCGAAGGCCAGACCGACCGGGTGATGACCTATCAGGGCTTCATCCTGCGCAAGTCCGGCCATGTCGAAGCGGGCATCGCGGCCTATGAGGCGGCGCTGGCGATCAACCCCGGCAATATCCTGACCCACAGCTACTATGGCCAGCTTCTGGTCGAGATGAACGAGATGGACGCCGCCCGCGGCCATCTGCAGGCGATCCGCGACCATGGCGGCACCGGCACCTGGGCCGAAGTGGCGCTGGCACGGGCAATCGACACCGGGCTGACCTACAGCTTCTGACCCCTCGCCCCGAAAGGACGACCGATGAAAGTCCCGCAGACCCTCGCCGCTCTTGTCCTGATCCTTGCGCCGGCGGTCGCGCTGGCGCAGGGCTGCCACGGCGACCGCAGCCAGCAAAGTGCGATGTCCTGCGCCGAAGGCACGATCTGGGACGAGGCCACCGGAACCTGCGTCTTGCGCCCCTCCAGCTAGGCCGCCGCTTTCGCAAGCCTCGGCAATGGGTTGTTAAGCCTGTCCTGCCAAGCTGTGCCGCAACAGGCATAGCCGGAGGGACAGAATGTCAGACGAAAGCCACGCCCTGGCGCGCATCACGCCCGCAATGCGGATGATGACCCTTGCCGGCGACACGCCCTCGCGCCGCGTCCTGACGGCCCGGCAGAAGGCGGCGATCATCGTGCGCTTTCTTCTGGCCGATGGCGCCAAGATCCCGCTGTCGCAACTGCCCGAACACATGCAATCGGCACTGGCCGAACAGATGGGCGCCATGCGGCTGGTCGACCGCCAGACGCTGGATCAGGTGGTGTCCGAATTCGTCTCGGAACTGGAATCGGTCGGCCTTGCCTTCCCCGGTGGCATCGAAGGGGCGCTGTCGGTGATGGACGGCCACATCTCGCAATCCACCGCCAGCCGGTTGCGCCGCAAGGCCGGCGTCAACTCCAAGACCGACCCGTGGGAAAGGCTGACCGCGATGACGCCCGCGCAACTTCTGCCGGTGATCGCCGAGGAATCGGTCGAGGTGGCGGCAGTGCTCCTGTCCAAGCTGCCGGTGCCGAAGGCGGCCGATATCCTGGGCAAGCTGCCCGGCGAAAAGGCCCGCCGCATCGCCTTTGCCGTGTCGCTGACCGGCAATATCGACCCCGAAACGGTGCGCCGCATCGGCGGCGCCATTCTGGCCCAGCTGGACAGCCAGCCGCAAAAGGCCTTCGACACCGGCCCGGTCGAACGGGTGGGCGCCATCCTCAACGTCTCGCCGGCGCTTACGCGCGAAGACGTGCTTCTGGGGCTAGAGGCCGAAGATGCCGGTTTCGCCGAACTGGTGCGCAAGGCGATCTTCACCTATGTCCATATTCCCAGCCGCATCCACGCCCGCGACATGCCCAAGATCATCCGCATCATCGATCAGGTGGTGCTGGTCACCGCGATGACCGGCGGTCAGGGCAAGCCCGAGATGGAAGAGGCCACCGAATTCATCCTGTCCAACATCTCGCAACGCATGGCGCAAGGGTTGCGAGAGGAAATGGCCAGCCGCGGCAAGGTCAAGGAAAAGGACGCCGAAGAGGCGATGAACCAGATCATCGGCGCCATCCGCACGCTCGAGGCCTCGGGCGAATTGGCCATGGTGCAGGAAGAAGAAGACGAATAGGCGCGGCAGAGGGGCCGCTCTGATATCCCAAAGGCGCGCAGCAGCCTTTTTTCTGCCGCTGCATCGGGGCGCCTCCGGGTTCTCCTCGTCAGCCGACGCGATCTGGCCCCCGCGCTAAAAGCACCAATCCCGGCGCCCTCAGGCTGATCGCGCCACCGGTAGGCCAGTCCCCCGGGGCTGGGGCTGGGGCCAAGGCCGAAAGAAACCAGCGCAAGCATCACAGCCGCAAGCGGAAGGAACAGGGCTGCGAAAGCCCAAAGCATAGCTGTGGCTGCCATCGACATGGGTGCCGAACCGCAGACCAAGCATCCGCAGTTCATCGCCGCCAGGAAGACCTCCGGCGCGGCCGCCAAGGCTTGCGCCTTTCAAAATACTCCCGCCGGAGGCTCCGCCCCACCCAGAAGCGCAAGCTGCAACCAAAGGGCGTCGCGCCACCATCAGCAGACACGGCGGCTGGCCGGCGGTTGGCCGGAACGGCCAGAGCCGGATCAAATGACATGCCATCGCGCCCGCTTCGGGCGTGATGGCGCAATTGCTTCACCGCCCCGTCCGCCTGGAAAGGTAAAGAAAGCTTGAATCGTCGGGCCAACCTCATGGAATCCCTTGCGTCCTTTCCTCGTCCCCGGCCGGGACACCGCCGCGGCATCCGGCCCCTTGCCCCGACCCCGAAGCCCGCCTAGGGTCGCGCCCCATGCGGCCTCCAGCCAGCCCCACTCCAAACCCGACGCAGGGCATCGTGCTGATGATCCTCGCCATCCTCCTTTTCACCGCGATGGACGCGGCCGCAAAGGGGCTGGTCGCCCGCTATCCCGCCCCCCAGGTGATCTGGGCCCGTTTCCTTGGCCAACTGCTGGTGGTCGCGCTGATCCTCGGCCGCCGCCTGCCCCGTGCCCTTCGCACCCGGTTTCCGGTCTTGCACCTCTGGCGCTCGACCTTCCAGTTCGGCGCCACCACCTGCTTTTTCCTGTCGCTGAACCACATCGGCCTGGCCGAGGCCACCGCGCTGACCGATATCAACCCGGTCCTGATCACCCTTGGTGCCGCACTTTTCCTGGGCGAACGCCTTGGCCCGCGCCGCCTCGCTGGCGTCGTCGCCGCCCTGATCGGCGCGCTGATCATCATCCGCCCCGGTGCCGGCGTCTTCAGTCCCTGGGCCTTGTTGCCACTTTGTGCAGCGATGTCCTACACCGGCAATGCCCTTCTGACCCGGGCGATCGGCGCGCGGGAGAGTGTCTGGGCCTCGATGATCTATGCCTCGCTTTTCGGCACCGCGGTGGCCAGCCTGGCCCTGCCCTACGTCTGGCAACCGATCGCCGCCGCCGACCTCTGGCGGTTCGCGCTGATCGGCTGCCTGGGCACCGGGGCGCAGCTGTGCATCATCCGCAGCTTTTCGATGACCGAGGCCGGGATCGTCGCCCCCTTCGCCTATCTGGGGATCATCTTCGCCACCTTCTGGGGCGCGGTGCTGTATGACCAGTGGCCCGACCGCTGGACGGTGATCGGCGCGCTTGTGATCGTGGGGGCGGGACTTTATGTCTGGCACCGTGAAACCCTGGCCGCCCGCGCGGCAAAGACCCCATGATGGCCGACGACACCCCGCCCTTCAATCTTCGCCACTGGCTGCAGGACCGCGCGCTGCGTGGCTTGATCGCGGCGATGATGGTGCTGCCCTACCGGATTCGCGTGCCGCTGTGCGGCTGGGCGGTGGCGCATCTGGTGGCGCCGATTGCCGGATACCGCAAACGGGTGCGCGAAAACCTGGCCCATGTGCTGCCCGACCTGCCGGCGCAGGAGGTGGAGCGGATCGCCCGCGCCGTGCCCGACAACGTCGGCCGCACCGTGATCGAGATCTATTCGGGCCCCGAATTCATCGCCCATGCCGTCACCCACCCCCTGACCGGCGGCGGCGTGGCCGCGCTGGAAGAGGCGCATCGCGCCGGGCGCCCGGTCATTCTGGTCACCGGGCACTTTGGCAATTACGACGCCAGCCGTGCTGCGCTGATCGCGCGCGGCTACCGGGTCGGCGCGCTCTACATGCCGATGGCGAATCCTTACTTCAACCGGCATTACGAACGCGCCATCGGCCGCATCGGCCAACCGTTGTTCCCGCGCGGCAAGAAGGGGCTGGCCGAGATGGTGCGCCATCTGCGGTCGGGCGGCATGCTGGGCATGCTGATCGACCAGCACATGGGTCATGGCGCCCCCCTGAGCTTTTTCGGCAAGACCGCGCTGACGGCGCTGTCCGCGGCCGAACTGGCGCTGAAATACGACGCGCTTCTGGTGCCGACCTATGGCATCCGGGGCAAGGACGGGCTGTCATTCACCATTGTCGTGGAACCGCCGATCCCGCATTCCACGCCCGAGGCGATGACCCAAGGCTTGAACGACAGCCTGGAGGCCCTGGTACGCGATCACATGGATCAGTGGTTCTGGATTCACCGCCGCTGGAAAGGCGGCCAGCGGCTGGACGCCTTGCCGATCGAAGACTGACCTCAGTCTGCGCGCGCCGCGGCAAGGATCTCGGACGGGCCGTTTTCCTGCAAGATCACCACCGCAGGGTCGCCCCCTGGCACCGGGGCCGAGATTTCCAGCGGCGCCGTGCCCGGCCAGTCGCCCAACGATTCCCAGCTGGTCACGATGTTGCGGTAGGTGATGATCTGGCCGGCATTCTCGCCGCGGGTGATCTCGACGGTTTCTTCGGGGCGGTAACGCACCAGTTGCACGCGCACCGGTTCGGACAGCGGCGGGTCGGATTCGGCCCGGATCACCAGCGTGTCGCCCTGCCGCGTCACCACCAGATGCACGCTGGACGGTGCGGCCAGATGGGCGCCCATATGCTCGGCCAATTCGTCAGGGTCATTGCCTTCGATCCGCTCGACCCCGTCGACGATCATCTGCGGCGTGTAGATGGTGCGTGACCCGATGGCGCGGGCGTAGGATTTCTGCCGCTCGGTAAACTTGGGGCTGGCCAGGGTATCGGCCCAGCCGATGTAATCCCAGTAGTCGACATGCAGCGCCAGCGGTATCACCCGCGGATCCTTGGCCAGTGTCTGGAAAAGCGCATCCGCCGGGGGGCAGGACGAGCAGCCTTGCGAGGTATAAAGCTCTACCACCACCACGGATTCGGCGAAGGCAGGTGCAGCTATGGCCGCCCACATGCCGCAGGCGGCGCTGACCAGATGTCGCATCGTGTCGTTCCGATCCAATGATCCCCTTTTCCGTTATAGGCAGGCGGCGGCGCCGGGGCCAATCAAGGTTTTGCGAGTGTTTCGGCATTGTCGCGCGCCATGGCCTTAAGGTCGCAGTCCGGGGCGCGACGCGAAACAGCGCTGGATATTCGGCATACAATTGCATACAATTGCCACCAAGCCCGATGATTCCCTTGCGCACCGGCCCGCCTTTGGGCATCTGTCGCGCATGCTACGCCAGCCAAGCAGGAGACCCCCATGACCGTCACCGTCGGCCAAGACAGCACCAGAACCCGCAAGACCCTGACTGCGGGCGGCAAGACCGTTTCCTATTATTCCATCCCGGCTGCCGAGGCTGCCGGACTGGGGCAGTTTGCCAGGCTGCCCGCCAGCCTGAAGGTGGTCCTGGAAAACATGCTGCGGTTCGAGGATGGCAAGACCGTCTCGGTCGAGGACATCAGGGCGTTCTCGGACTGGGGCAAGAATGGCGGCCAGAACCCGCGCGAAATCGCCTATCGCCCGGCGCGCGTGCTGATGCAGGATTTCACCGGCGTTCCGGCGGTGGTGGACCTGGCGGCGATGCGTGACGGCATCATCGGCCTGGGCGGCGATGCGCAGAAGATCAACCCCTTGAACCCGGTCGATCTGGTGATCGACCATTCGGTGATGATCGACGAATTCGGCACCCCGCGCGCCTTTCAGGCCAACGTCGACCGCGAGTATGAGCGCAACATGGAGCGGTATGTGTTCCTGAAATGGGGCCAGAACGCCTTTGACAACTTCCGCGTCGTGCCGCCGGGCACCGGGATCTGCCATCAGGTCAACCTGGAGTACCTCGCGCAGACCGTCTGGACCGACAAGGACCAGACCGGGGCCGAGGTCGCCTACCCCGATACGCTGGTTGGCACCGACAGCCACACCACCATGGTCAACGGCCTGGCCGTTCTGGGCTGGGGCGTCGGCGGGATCGAGGCCGAGGCGGCGATGCTGGGCCAACCGATCTCGATGCTGATCCCCGAGGTCGTCGGCTTCAAGCTGACGGGCGCCATGGTCGAAGGCACCACCGCCACCGACCTGGTGCTGCGGGTGGTGGCGATGCTGCGCAAGCATGGCGTGGTGGGCAAGTTCGTCGAATTCCATGGCGACGGGCTGGACCGTCTGCCCTTGGCCGACCGCGCCACCATCGGCAACATGGCGCCCGAATACGGCGCCACCTGCGGCTTTTTCCCGGTCGATGCGGAAACCCTTCGCTATCTGCGCCAGACCGGCCGCGACGAGGCCCGCGTGGCCCTTGTCGAAGCCTATGCCAGGGCAAACGGCATGTGGCGCGACAAGGATTACAGCCCGATCTACACCTCGACGCTGGAGCTGGACATGGGCACCGTCGTGCCCGCGATCTCTGGCCCGAAACGCCCGCAGGATTTCATTGCCCTTGATACGGCGGCCAGGACCTTCGGCGCCTATGTCAAGGACCAGCGCGGCGGCAAGAAGGTCTGCGAACACGCGGCCAAGCGTTGGGAAGGCGAAGGCGGCCATCCGGTGCCTGCCGCGATTCCGGGCGACGAAGGCCACCATGTGCGCGGATATTTCAAGACCGACGATGGCCATACCCAGCTTCATGACGGCTCGATCGTCATTGCGGCCATCACATCGTGCACCAATACCTCGAACCCCTATGTCATGGTCGGGGCGGGCCTTGTCGCCCGCAAGGCGCGCGCGTTGGGCCTCAAACAGAAGCCCTGGGTCAAGACCTCGCTGGCGCCGGGATCGAAGGTGGTCTCGGAATACCTGGAGGCTGCCGGGCTTCAGGATGATCTCGACGCGATCGGCTTCAACCTTGTCGGCTATGGCTGCACCACCTGCATCGGCAATTCCGGCCCGCTGGAGCCGTCGATCTCGAAGACGATTGCGGAATATGACCTGATCGGGGTTTCGGTGCTGTCGGGCAACCGCAACTTCGAGGGCCGCATCTCGCCCGACGTGCGCGCCAACTACCTTGCCTCGCCGCCGCTTGTGGTGGCCTATGCACTGGTGGGCGACATGAATGTCGATATCGCCAACGGCCCGATCGGCAAGGACCAGAGCGGCAAGGATGTCTATCTGCGGGACATCTGGCCATCGAGCAAGGAAATCGCCGAAATCGTCGAGAAGACCGTGACGCGCGAGGCGTTCCAGTCGAAATATGCCGAGGTCTTCAAGGGCGACGAGAAATGGCAGGGCGTCAAGGTCACCGACTCCGAGACCTATGACTGGCCACCGACCTCGACCTACATCCAGAACCCGCCCTATTTTCAGGGGATGTCGAAGGAAAAGGGCAAGATCGAGAACATCGCCGGGGCCCGTATCCTGGCGCTTCTGGGCGACATGATCACGACCGACCACATTTCCCCGGCCGGGTCGTTCAAGCCCACCTCGCCCGCCGGCATCTATCTGACCGAGCATCAGGTCCAGCCGCGCGATTTCAACTCTTACGGGTCGCGCCGCGGCAACCATGAGGTGATGATGCGCGGCACCTTCGCCAATATCCGCATCAAGAACGAGATGCTGGATGGGGTGGAAGGCGGCTATACCCTGGGCCCCGACGGGGTGCAGACCTCGATCTTCGATGCGTCCATGGCCTATCAGGCGGCGGGTGTGCCCTTGGTGATCTTTGGCGGCATCGAATACGGCGCCGGTTCCAGCCGCGACTGGGCGGCCAAGGGCACGGCATTGCTGGGCGTCAAGGCGGTGATCGCGGAGTCGTTTGAACGTATCCACCGGTCGAACCTGGTCGGCATGGGGGTGATCCCGTTCGAGTTCACCGACGGCCAGACCCGCAAGTCGCTGGGCCTGAAGGGTGACGAAGTGGTCAGCATCGACGGGCTGGAGGGCGATCTGAAGCCGCTCAGCCTGGTGGCCTGCACCATCACCTATGCCGATGGTGCGAAGAAGGCCATCCAGATCAAGTGCCGCATCGATACCGAGATCGAGATCGAATATGTCGAACACGGCGGCGTCTTGCACTACGTGCTGCGCAATCTTGCGGCATCCTGATCTGGCAAGGCTTTGAAATAGAATACAAAGGCCGGAAAACGCCCGACCTTTGTTCTTGTTAGGTTCACATTTACGAAGCTCTGCCATTCTGGCCCGGACCACAACGAAGGGCCCCTGCCATGGATACCCGTTTTCCGCCGATCCTTACGCAATGCCAGATCGACGCCCGGCCTTTGGCGCGGGTGGCGTCGCTGCCCGTATTGCCCTCATTGCCCTGGGGGGAATGGCTGGTGGCCGCTGCCGTCTTGTTGGCACTGGCGACGCTTTAAGGCGTTTTGCTTTTGATCCGGCGCTCCAGACCAAAAGCAAAACGCAACTATTCCGAGTGCTCGCCTGTCCTGGTTTGCGTTCAATCTGATTCCGATTGACCGCAAACCGCTTTAGGGCGCGCAGGGCGTGTCCGGTTCGGGCCAGAGCGTGACCCTGCTTCCGTTGGTGCTGCTGCAGGTCAGCAGTGGGTAGTTGTCGCCGTTGTTGCCGTAAAGGCACCACAACTCATTCTCTCCCTCGCCGCCCCAAAGCAGGTTCGTCACGTCGCCGATCTGATCGAAGGCCAGGATGAAGGGGGTTTGCCCAGAGCCTGCCCCGCAGACCGTCAGTGCCAGCCCGCCCGGTGCCGGATCCAGCCGCACCACATCATTCACCAGCCCCGGCGGCGTGGCGCTGTCGCGGCCCACCCGCTGATAAACTCCGGTGAAATAGTCGGCTGGCGGGCCTTCGGCCTGTGCCGCCCCGGCGCAGAGCACCAAGACCGCCAGCCCTCTCAATTCGGCGCCCTCACTTCAGCGCCCTCACTTCAGCGCCCTCACTTCAGCGCCTCGTCCAATGCGGGCACGAAGCGGGCCTTGTAATCGGTGCCGACCAGCGGGCCGACGAATTTGAACAGAACCGTGCCGTCGCCGTCGATGATGAAGGTCTCGGGCGGGTTGGTCACCCCCCAGTCCACTCGGTTGCGGCCCTTGGGGTCGGTGGCGAGGGCGAAGAACGGGTTGCCGTCGCGGTCCAGATAGGCGCTGGCATCGGCATCGGCGTCCATCATGTTCACGCCGGCCACGCGGATACCTTTTGCGGCCATCTCTTTCAGCACCGGATGCTCGGCTCGGCAGGGCGGACACCATGAGGCCCAGAAGTTGACCACCGTCACCTTGCCCGCGCGCAGATCGGCATCGGTCAACTGCGTCACCCCCGGCAGGGTCGTTTGCGGCAGCAGGGGGGCTTCCTTGCCCACCAGCACCGAGTCGAGTTCGCTTCCCGGCCGACGCTCCATCCCCAGCCAGAACACCGCCGCCAGCCCGGCAAACAGCACCGGTGGCACCGCCATCATCCATCTAGCCATCGGATTTACCCGCCCTTGCCTCAACCTCGCCCAGCAGTCGCTTGGCCCTTGCCCGCTGCCAGAACGACAGCGCCACCAGTGCGGCCAGCAAGACCACCGTTGCCCCGTACGAGGCCAGCACCGCAAAGGCGTATTTGCCAAGATCGGGCATCATGCCAGCCTTTCCCGCGCCATCAGGGCCTGCGCGCGCCGCACCCGGATTTCGGTGCGCGTCCGCATCAGCACCAGGGTGATGAAGAGAAGGATGAACCCCGCGATACAGACCACGAGCGGCAGCCAGAACACGTCCGACACGTTCTCCTCGGCATCCAGCGACAGCGAGGCGCCCTGGTGCAGGCCCTGATTCCAGAAATTGACCGCATAGCGGGAAAGCAAAGCGAAGACCGAGCCGACGATGCACAGCACGCCGGTCAGATCGGCTGCGGTGTCGGGGTTTTCCACCGCCTGCCACAGCGCGATATAGCCCAGGTAGAACAGGCCCAGGATCAGGAACGAGGTCAGCCTGGGATCCCAGGCCCACCAGGTGCCCCACATCGGCTGGCCCCAGAAAGCGCCGGTGACCAGCGCGATCAGCGTGAAGGTCAGCCCGATCGGGGCTGCGGCCTTGGCGGCCAATGCGCTGACATGGTGGCGGCGGACGATCCAGATCAGGCTGGTGACCAGCATCATCACCCAGGCGTTGATCGCCATCATCGCGGCAGGCACATGCAGGTAGATGATCTTGACGGTCGAGCCCTGCTTGTAGTCATCAGGCGTGAAGAAGAAGCCCCAGGTGATGCCCACGACCAGACAGACGGCGGTCGCCGCCACCGCCCAGGGCAAGGCCCAGGCCGATGTCTGCATGAACTTCTTGGGGTTGGCATATTCCCAGATCGACATGATGTTTGGTTATTTCCCTCTGCCCTTTGGCTCAAATCACTATCACGTTGGGGCCTAGCGCAGATTGACGCGGATTGCCGCAGCCGAGGCAAAGGGCAGAAGGCCCGCCGCCCCGGCGGTGATCGCGGCCAGCAGGGCAAGGGGGGTGCCGACCTCCATCCCCGCGGCGCCGCGTTTGACGACTTCGGCGCCGAAGATCAAGGTGGGGACGTAAAGCGGCAGCACCAGAAGGCTGAGCAGGAGACCACCCCGCTTCAGCCCCACGGTCAGCGCCGCACCGAAAGTGCCGATCACGCTGAGTGCGGGGGTGCCAAGCGCCAGCGACAGCATCAGCCAGCCATAGCCTGCGGGCGGCAGGAACAAGAGCACCCCCAGCACCGGAGAGGCCAGCGTCAGCGGCAGGCCCGTCACCAGCCAATGGG
>JBATAV010000286.1:0-8827 GCA_049662025.1 Paracoccaceae bacterium
CCGGGTGGTCCTGCAAGGTGCCCGCCCGGGCCAGTTGCCAACCGAGATCATCGTCCGCGCTGTGTATTCGGACCGGCCAGACGACGGGACATGATCGACATGAATGCAGATCTTCCATCGAAATCAAGCGTTTGAGGCTACGTCTTCATTCCATTTCGATGTACCCACCTGCGCAACGAGCCTTAGGCAGTTGTGTACGGAGGTCGGGATGGTGGTGGCATCGGCAAGCGCGCAGCGGTTTGTGGCCTACGAACGGGTCTCGGCGGCCAGGCAGGGCGCGACCGGACTGGGGCTGGAGGCGCAGCGAAAGTCGATCGAGGCCTTCGCGGCAGCGCGTGGTGCCGAGGTTCCGGCCCGGTTCACCGAAGTGGAGAGCGGCCGGAAGGCGGATCGGCCAGAACTGGCACGGGCGCTGCATCTGGCAAAGGTCACTGGAGCGACGTTAGTGATTGCCAAGCTGGACCGGCTGTCTCGAAATGCCGCCTTCCTGCTGACCTTGCGTGACAGCGGGGTTCGGTTCCTGGCCGTCGACATGCCGGAGGCCAACGATCTGACTGTGGGGATCATGGCGCTGGTGACCGCTTCGCCAAGGCACTGCTTGACCCGGCTAACATTTTCGGAAGCGCCGCCGAGGTTCTTGCCGACACCATGCCTGCGACCGAACGGAAGATAGCGGTTCCATGCGGCTAAGAATATAGGGCGGACGCTTGCCATGTCGCCGAGGATGAAGGCATGTCTAGCCACAGCGGCGCGCTGCTTCGCTGGCCGGCGGCGGGATCATTGGAAAAGGGAATGAACGCATGTTTCCAGATCGCATAGAGGCAGGAAAACAGCTTGCAACACGATTGACACCCTTGCTCGATGGACCGGCGGTCGTGCTGGCCCTGCCGCGCGGGGGCGTTCCGGTGGCCGCCGAAATTGCCCGAAAGCATGACCTGCCGCTTGATCTCATCCTGGTGCGGAAAGTCGGCCTGCCGGGGCGTGAGGAATTGGCCGTTGCGGCCATTGCCGGTCCTGACGGCGCCGATATGGTGGTGAACAAGGAGATAGCGGACGCCGCCGGGCTGGACCGGGCGGCGATCAACCGGCTGGCAGAACCGGCGCGAGCAGAGTTGCGGCGCAGGCGGGCGCTCTACCTTGGCGACAGGCCGCCGGTTCCGCTGACCGGGAAGGTCGCGATCATCGTCGATGACGGCATTGCCACCGGCGCGACGATGCACGCCGCGATCAAATCGATCCGGAATCAGGGCGCGATACAGATCATTCTGGCCGTACCTGTCGCTTCTGCCGATGTGCTGGAGCGGTTCCGCGCGGAGGTGGATCAGGTCGTCTGCCTGGAAACGCCATTCCCATTCCGTGCCGTCGGGACGCATTACCGCAGTTTTTCGCAAGTTGGGGATGAGGAAGTCAAGGCCAGCCTCGCGGCGTTCCCTTCGCCGCCAGAGGCCTAGCCGCTGCGGCTAGGTCCGGGCGGCGACGCGATTTTCATCGTCTCCGCCGCGCGCGCCAGATAGGCCCTGGCCTGCACCGGCCATTTGGTCGGCGTCCGTGGATTCCGGTCCAGCAGATGGTCGATGGACAGCCGCGCGCGGGTCATGCAGCGAAACGCGCCATAAGCCCTCATCAAACCCTCGGATGGCGCGGCAAACCCGGCAGCACGCAGGATATCCATCACCCTCGGGCCAATCCATGCCGTTCCCAGCATGGCGCACTCCAACCCAAGATAGTTCGCCTCGTCAAAGATATCGATCATCAGCATTTCGGTCGCGAATTCGATCCGGTCGAAAATGACCGGCGGCGTGGTCAGGCAGACATGCTCTGGGCGCAGATCACCGTGCCCCTCGACGACCAGCCTGACGGCTTCACGTTCTTCGATTTCCGAAGTGTGACGCGCAATCAACGCCTGTGCCTGCGCGGCCAGGCCGTCAATGTCGGCACCGTCCAGATGATCCCGCATGTCGAGCAGATGGCGGGCGTTGACTTCGCCTTCCTTCAGAAGATGCGCCAGATAGACGCGCGGGCGTGCGGGATCGGTGCGACGTTGGCGATAGAACGCCACAAGCCGGTTCGCGACGGCGGCAATGTCATCCCTGCCGGGAATGTGGCCCGCGACCAGCATCTTGTCGAGCATGCGGTCGGCAGGCAGACGGCGCATGCGGACCAGCCAGTCCACCACCCTGTCTTTGCCCCCAAGCGCAAGCGCCCCGTCCGACCGAAGCACCAATGCATCCAGCCCGAGATAAACACCATCGCCGGCCAGTTGCCGGTTTAGCCGTACCTCTTCACGGCAGGCATGTTCACGTGCCGCAAGGCTGCGGTGATCCAGAGACGCCAACAGGACCGGTTTCTTGATCTTGAAAGCGTGTTCAACCGTCAGAAAGACGAAGGCGCTGTGGGTCTCGATCCGTTCGGCCCCGTGGAACATGCGGTCAAGAAAGGCCAGCTTGTCACTGAAGCCAACGGAATCTTCGGGCAGGACAGTGCCATCGCGCATGGGTAGCGAAACGCCATGCATTGTTCAGGTCCAAAGCTCGCACACCGATTTTCGCATCGACCCGGCGACCACATCGAACTCGCCATCGGAAATATTCCGGCGCAACAGGTCGAACACAGTCGAGACGGCGCGTTCCGGGTCTTCCAGCGGGGCCTTGACGAAACGCCTGCTGATACGCGCGATGAAATCCGCCTTGCCGCGCGGATGGGCGGGTGTGCGTGAGGGCACCCAGCCGTCGAAATAGATGCCCCTGACCAGAATCGGCAACTGCGCCGAAAGACCGGCGGCTTCGTCGACGGTAAGGTAGTCGCGCACCGCATGCAGTGTTTCGCGGAACAGGAGATAGCACCGACTCCTGTCATCCCAGTCCAGATCATCCTTGAGTTCGTTTTTCCATTCCGCAACGACCTGCGGTGCGTGATCCAGTGTTGAAATACCTGTGGTTCTCATGGTCTGACCTATGGCGGTTCAATTCTTTCGGGATTGCCCGGAATTGCCTCCGCCGCTTCGCGGTCTGACGGCGAACTTGGCCCGGCGGCAAACGCCCGGTCCTTTTATCACTCAATCCCCTCGCGAAATTGATCACGATCAATGAAGTTGAAACCGTCCGGAATAAGTATTCGACATGTTATTCTTTGCTCTGAACGCCTCTGCCGATCTGGGTCGCGCCGTCGCGGAAGTCGGCGGGTTTTCCGTGGCCTCGCACGAAGAGCGCGAATTCGCCGGCGGAGAGCACAAGGCACGCCCGCTTCAAAGCGTGCGCGGCAAGGATGTCTATGTGCTGCACTCCCTGTACGGCGAGACCGATCATTCGGCGAATGACAAGCTGTGCAGGCTGTTGTTCTTTCTGGCCGCCTGCCGGGAACACGGCGCGGCGCGCGTGACCGCGATCGCGCCCTATCTGGCCTATTCGCGAAAGGACCGGCAAACCAAGGCACGCGATCCGGTCATCACGCGCTATGTCGCGATGTTGTTCGAGGCGGTGGGAACCGACTGCATCGTAACGCTTGATGTGCACAACATTCAGGCCTTCCAGAACGCGTTCCGCTGCCGGACGCTGCATGTCGAAACAGCCCCGCTCATCACTGCAGAAATTCTTGCGCGGGCTGGCAGCCTTCCGCTGACAGTCTTTTCACCCGATGGCGGCGGCGTGAAGCGCGCCCAATTGCTGCGCGAAGACCTCGATCAAGCTACCGAGGCCGAGGTGACTTTCGGCTTCATGGAAAAACGGCGCAGCTCGGGCATCGTGTCGGGTGACCTATTTGCCGGTGACGTCGCGGGCCGTGCGGTCTGGATCGTCGATGACATGATCGTCGGCGGTGGCACCATGCTGAGGGCTGCAAGAGCCTGCCGGGCGCATGGCGCAGCCGAGGTGCACCTGGCCGCCACCCATGCCCTGCTGACCCAGGATGCGATTCAGTCACTTGCCGATCCCGCCATCACCAGTGTCACGCTGACCAACTCTGCCGCCGACACCGCGCCCGCGAAAACCGTTTTGGGCGTCAGGCTGCGGATCCTGTCCGCCGCGCCCCTCATCGCAAGCACCGTAATGCGTCTGCATACCGGGCAGACCACTGTACCATCCCGCGGTTGCGCCTGATCGGGGGGCAGTCTCATCAGCCGGAAGGCGGCGTCCTGCCGCTATTCCAGCCCGCCCTTGGCCATGAAAATCCGAATTGCAGCCCATTCTCTTTGCCCGAAGCGGCTGACTGCCCAAGAGCTTCCCGCGCCGCTTTTTCAACGCGGTAACATGCGGCTCACCGGGGTGTGCAGGTGTCGTGATGCTTTTCTTGGCGTGACGCCAAAGGCGACCGGGACAATGGACCACGAGAACGGGTGCGGACTGCCAATCGGTTTGCCGGGTGTCCCCGGACTAACCAGCGGCACTGGTAATATGGTACCGTCCGTGGGGTTGCTCGGGTTGGCTTTCCGGAATTGAGGCCTGAGCGGCTTGCATCGGTGGGCAAGGCCATCCAGGCCGGCCCCCCGTATGTCGCGACCGAAACCTGTCCGAATCACAAGCAACGGCAACCTACTTTGTCTTTGGTGGAAACGGGTCAGTTCACTCTGGCGTCAATAGGGCGCGCAGGTGATCACGGTAAAGCGCTTCGACGCCATTCCTGTTCAGATGATCCGTGTCGAAGAAGAAGGCAGGATCCCCGATCACCTCACTCAGATCGTGAAAGGGGATGCCACGCAAGGTTGTTCGCCTACGCATCGCCGCGTCGAATGCTTCCTCGTTCGGCAAGCTGTCCCTGAATACTTCCGGCACCGGCAGTTTGACGACCATCACATCAATCCCAGCCGCATCGGCCAAGTCAAAGAGCCCGTCCAGGGTGTCCAGATAGCGTTCGACCACCTGCGTTTCGGGCGCGCCGCTTGGGTAAAGGTAAGAAATGCGTGCCGCGACCGCATGGCGTGAGGGACGGAAGTGGCGGTCGAAATCGGCGGCGCCCCGCCAACCCCCCTGCGGAAATCTCTCGACTGGGTTGAGCTTGGAAAAACCTGTCAGGTAATCGAGCAGGCCCCGCGGATCCACCCCATTCCAGAATGACAGGTCTCTCAGGATACGCGCCGTGGAAAGGCGAAGCGGCGTCCGGCGCAAGAGGGCACGGTCAGTGATGCGGGCCTCGTTCCATTCCGCGCCGCCAAAGGCGAAAGAATCGACTACATAGACCAGGTGTTTCGTATCCAGGTCATGGAGCGCCTGTTCGAAGACAAAGCGGTTGTAGAGCGGGCCCGCACCGATTTCGGCGAGGACCATCATTGATTGGCCGGTATCTCGCTGTAATCGTGCGGGCACGTCGCCGTAGTCGAGGGGCAGGGCATGAGAGGCCCCGAGGACCAGCCAATCCACCTGTCTGCCTTGGGCGATGAACAGTTTCTGAAAGGCGGTTTCGGCTCCGGTCCTCCCGACCAACTGTTCGGCGACCGTGGCCGCAAGGACGAAGAGGACAAGAAAGCAGGCTCCAAATACGAGGAGCGCTCTAAAAGGTGATTTCGTAGCGGGGCGAAGGGTTGTGTCCATTGCGGGGCGCTCAGAATTGCATGTAGACGAAGGTTTCGCTCTGCCACCGGCCAAGCAGGAGAAGGGCGAAGAGGCAGGCGTAAACCGCGCTCCAACGGATCGCCCTCGGCAGGCGGGCAAGGCGCCGCCAGACCGGTCGCCGTTCGTCAAACAGCTCGACCGCGAGGAGGCCGAGGATCAGGCAGGCAAGAAAGGCATGCTCGAAGGTGAACGGATATCGAAGGACCAGGGCCGGCAGTTCCGGCAATGCGGCCCAGACCCTTGTCAGCACGGTCCAGCCATCGGCAAGCGATCCGGCCCTGAAGAATACCCAACTGACAAGAACGAGGTGAAAAACGAGGAACGATGCCCCGACCCGCCCGATGACACGTGGCACGCGTCCGGTGACACCGCGGCGGAGCGCATTGCCGACGGGGGTAAGCGCCCGTTCGCCCCAAAGATAGGCGCCGTTCAGTGCCCCCCAGATCACGAAACCCCAGCCGACGCCGTACCCGAGTCCGGCGTGCCAAAGCCCGCTGATCAGAAAGACGACCATCACATTCAAGTAGAGCCGCAGAGTCCCTCTCCGGCTGCCGCCGAGCGGAATGTAGAGATAGTCGCGAAACCACCGTGCCAAAGTGATGTGCCAGCGGCCCGACCAGAAATCGCCGATCGAATTCGCGAAATACGGGCGGCGGAAATTCTCGGCCAGTCGGATGCCAAACAGGAACGACACGCCGCGGGCGATGTCGGTGTAGCCCGAGAAATCGCAATAGATCTGGAAGGCGAAGAAATAGGTGGCGATGATCAGTTCTATCGGCACCGCATAGCCGGGGATCGCATAGGTTCGGTCGACAAAGGGCGCGAGGTTGTCGGCGACCACCACCTTCTTGACGAGGCCCCAGAGGATCAGTTGCACGCCAAGGGCAAAGAGCGCCGCGTGCGCCTTTCGGTTCCGCTTCAGCTCGAACAGGAAGTCCTCCGCCCGAGTGATCGGGCCGGCGAGGATCTTTGGAAACCAGGCCAGGTACAAGACATCCCGGAACGGTTGCGGCCCTTCAGTGGCCGGGCGGTAGCGGTCGATAAGCAGACTGGCAGCCATGAAGGCGTAGAAGGAAAAGCCTGCCGGTGCCGAAAGCCCAAATGCGGGAAGTCCGGGTGTTGCCTCTGCCACGGCGTCGTAGAACTTCAGAAAGACGAGCAGGCCGAGGATGGCGACAAGGCCGAGCGTGAGTGCCAGCCGTCTGGCCCATACCGTTCGCGACCGCGCCATGGCCTGACCCGCTCCGAGCGTCAGGACGGCGACCACAGCAAGATAGCCGAGGTTCCCGAGTCCGAAGCTGCCATAAAAGACGAGGCTCACCAGCATCAGCCAGAACGCCCGATAGCGTACGGGAAGAACCCAGAAAAGCAGGACCGTCAGCGGCAGGAGCAGCAGGAATTCGAGCGATGTGAACAGCATGGACTGCCTCCTGCCACTTCCCGCTGATCTGTTTCAGTAAGTCGCGCCGCCCGCGCGCAAGTCGGGTGGCACGAGGTCGATTGGGATCCCGGCATTAATAACCAGATAGTCGGCCAGCGCCTCGCGCTCGCTCTGGGTGGTCTTGATCTCTACGTGACTGGGCGAGTTTAGCGTGCGAAGCCAGGCTACGCGTGTCCTGTCCTGCGTGATGACAACCGTGATGATGTGGCAGGACTGGCAAAGCGCCAGCGCCATATCGCGCCCGTCGCGCGGCAACTCGCCGGTCGGATCGAGCGGCGCGCTCGCAGCCAAATAATGGGAAAGCGTGTCGGTCTGCCAGTCGTCCAGCGCGGCAACCGCCGGGGCTTCGGCCCTGGCTGCAACAAGCGCCTGGCGCCAGGCAGCAGGATCGCCGCCGGTTCCGGCGATGCTGGCGGCAAGGTCCGGCTGCAGGCCATCTTTCCGGATCATTTCCAGCAAGGTCCGCCCACCCGCAGGGATGAAGTCAAAAATATCTTCGTCGCCTTGTCCGTTTGCCGGGCCGAGGACGGAGAAAGAAAACAGCGCGGATATCGCGATGCCTAAGACAACAAGCCCTTTCATCTTCTTTCCCTCCTTGTAACCCATCACTCCGTGGACACGAGTACCGCAACTCGGGCGGGACATCCTCGAAGCGCAGGGGCATGTTGATGGCGGAATACCGGGCGAATGTATCCTGCTCGACTTCTGTCATCGGGATCTCCTTGTGGAACGGCGACTTGAACGTGCTCTTCCAGCCGACCTCGTCGCGGTCTTGCATCAGGTAGCCCGAGAACAGCGAATGGCAGAACTGGCATTGCGCAATTGCCAGGTCCTTTCCGTCCGGGGGGAAAAGACCAGTGTCGCCGCTTTCCGTGAAGGCTTGAAGGACATCTTCGCCGACAGGCAGGTTCAACTCTGCATAGCCGAGGAATGTGGCCAATGCCTTGTCGTCCAGATCGGTTGCCTGCGATGCTGCCCACGCATGCCAGTCCTCGGCGCTTTGGCTCTGTGTCAAGATCTTGGCCAGATTTTCGGCATCGGACTGGCCGAGCAGTTCGAACAGCAAGCTTCGGCCACCTGCCGGCATGAAACCGAACTGGTCATCCTGTGCCAGCGCCCCGGCGGCTATCATCAGCACAGGAAAAAGGGAAAGGACAAGAATGTCGCGTCTAACTTTTCGCATCTTTCTTCCCCGCTTTCAGGCGAGCTTCGGGCGTAGCAAACTCAAATACCGGTACGCTCATCATGCGCGCCGCATTCTCTGTCGAGAAACCACTTCCGCGCATGAGGTCGAGTTTCATCGCGGTCTGGTCCTCGTAAAACTGCTCGCCACAGCCCTGGCAGACCAACGCCGGGATGCCATCCACGATGACCAGTCGCTCGCCCTCCCAAAACGCGGTCTTGACTTCCTGCCGGGCCAGAACGCCGCGAGAACAGGCCGTACACATGGCCTGCTCCGGTGGCGCTTCGGTCGCAGAAGCCGCGTGCGGCTCCTGCATTTGTGAAGAATGATCAGATAAGGGCACGGGCTGCTCCTGCGATATGCTCGGCATTGGGACGCATCCAGAGGAACATCTCGGGCGAGGCCGGCGGTGGCGCGTCAGGAAAGGCCACGCGCTTGTAGCGTGCACCTTCGACGTTCTCCGCCACCCGCGCGATCACTTCGGCGCCCGGACAGAGCGTGTAGTAAGACTGATCCACCGTCAGCAGCCGCTTGGTCTTGGCGACCGAATTCACCAGCGTCTTGGTGTCCATTTCCTTCAGCACCCGAAGGTCGATGACCTCGACGCTCATGCCCTCGCCAGTCAACGTCGCGGCCGCTTCAAGCACACCGGGCATGCCC
>JBATAV010000287.1:0-3456 GCA_049662025.1 Paracoccaceae bacterium
GCCGCCCTGGCGAGATCGCTGCTGATCGAGAATTCGGCGGATGGCCGATTTCGGCATCTGGCGGGTGTGTCGAGATGTCACCTCAAAAAGCGCCTTTGGTGGTGACTTGATCCCCCGACCCGGCACCTTCCGAATCGCGCTGATCCGGGGGTAGCTCAATTCGGGATGGGGGCTTTCGGGACAGGTCGGAACGCCCTGCCGAGCAAGGCGGACCAGGAAGTGGCGTGCGACCGTGGTCTGGTCAGGGTGCAATGGACGGGAGATGGTGAGCATGGCTGCGGCGCAACGAACCGAGACGGATTCCATCGGTGAAATCAGTCTTGCGAAAGACACGGTCTATGGCATCCAGACCGCGCGGGCATTGGAGAACTTTCCGATTACCCACGTGCGCATCAGCCACTTCTCGACGCTGGTAAATGCGCTTGCTTCGGTGAAATCCGCCTGCGCGCGCGCCAATGTCGATATGGGCGTTCTGGACGTGGATCGGGGCGAGGTGATCATCGCGATCTGCGACGAGATCCTGAACGGTCGGCATCATGAGCATTTCGTCGTCGACGTCATTCAGGGCGGCGCGGGAACCTCGACCAACATGAACGCGAACGAGGTGATCGCGAACCTCGGGCTTGCCCGAATGGGGCACGCCTTTGGTGAGTATGCCCACCTGCACCCCAACGACCATGTCAACCGGTCGCAATCGACCAACGACGTCTATCCAACCGCAATCCGGTGCGCGATCCTGATGAAGGTCGGCGGGCTTTGTGACGCGCTTGCAGGGCTGAAGGCCGCTTTCGACGAACGCGGCAAGGCCTTTGACGGCATCGCCAAGATCGGGCGGACGCAATTGCAGGACGCGGTGCCGATGTCTTTGGGCATGGAGTTCGCAGGGTTCGCCGTGACGGTCGGAGAAGACATCGACCGCATCCGCGAGGTCGGCAATCTGTTGAAGGAGGTCAACCTTGGCGGCACGGCGATCGGCACCGGCGTCAACGCGCCCGAAGGCTATGGCGCGGTTGCGGTTGCGAACCTTCGGCGGGCCACCGGGATCGACTTCGTGCAGGCCGCGAACCTGATCGAGGCGTCGTCGGACCTTGGCGCCTTCGTCACCTTCTCGGGGGTGCTGAAGCGGGTCGCCGTCAAGCTTTCGAAGATCTGCAACGACCTGCGACTTCTCAGCAGTGGCCCCCGCGGCGGATTCGGAGAGATTTCGCTGCCCGCGGTGCAGGCGGGGTCGTCGATCATGCCCGGCAAGGTCAATCCGGTGATCCCCGAGGTCGTCAATCAGGTCGCCTATCAGGTGATCGGCAAAGATCTGACGGTCACGATGGCGGCGGAGGCGGGGCAGCTTCAGCTGAATGCGATGGAGCCGGTTGCCGCCTACAACATCCTGGACTCGATCCGCATCCTTACCAACGCGGTCACGACCCTGACGCGGCGCTGTGTTGTCGGGATCGAAGCGAATGCCGAGAGATGCGCGGCACTACTGGAAAACAGCCTCGTTCTTGCCACCATGCTGGCGCCCCATATCGGATACGATGCCGCAGCGCGGATTGCCAAGGATGCCGAACGAAACGGCCTGAGCATCCGGGAGGCGGCGGAAAGGGCCGGTATCCTGCCGGTCGAGGAATTGCAGCACATCCTGTCGCCCGGAACCGCAGGCGCCAAATCGGGCTGACAACACCCGATCTTCGGTCGACAGACGGATGGAGGGCCAGGTAGACGACGCTTCAGGGCCTGTCGCCAGCCGCCGCCGCGACGTCGCTTATCGCCAGGGCAAAGAGCTGCGCCTGCGATGTGACGTTCAGCTTGCGGTAGAGGTTCCGCCGATGCACGCGGACCGTCTCGATGCTGATATTCAGGATCAGCGCGATCGACAGCGAGGAATGACCCTTGAGGATCAGTTCCCCGATGGCACGTTCGCGCGTGGTAAGATCGGCGGCCGGCAACAGCATTGCCCCCGGCGCAAGATCGGACGCCGGGCGCGCGGCCTGACCGGAGCCGGATGCCCGGCCAAAGCGGTCGTGCAGCTTGATCATCGCCGCGATGAGCGGAAAGTAGCCGGCAATTGTGCCGATTTCTGCCCTGGTGAATGACGGCTCATCGACGCGCCGTGCCAGCGAAACGATTGTCAGGCATTCACTGTCCGTCCAGCAGAATATGCCCATCTCGTCGGAAAGGCCGGTCTTGCGGTAGTATTCCCGGTAGAAGACGCTGCGAAAGAAGCGGTCGGCGGAAACATCGCGCAACCGCAGCACGGTATCGGGAGATCTTGCCCGGAACCGATCGTAGAACGGGTCGAGCAGATAGGCGCGTTGGCGGTATTCATGGAACTTGTCCAGCGCGACGTCGCTGTCCAGGTCACCGAAAACGAACTCGGGGCACTCTGAACGGGTGTAGCGAAAGACCACGCAGGAATGATGCCTGACGACCCGTCCGAGAAGCGCGGTCAGACGGGGCCAGAAACGATTGCCCCCGATCGCGGCCATCGCCTCTGCCGCGCCATGCACGAAGTCACCGAGTTTCCGGTCGGCCATTGCAGCTCCCGCGACGGCAAGGTCAAAGCGACACCACCGTCTGGCGTCGGGTATAGCGCATCACGGCGGAATCGTCACTGCACTGGCCGAAACAGGTTCCCGGTCAATCCAGCCGATGGCCCTCGGCCACAAGGTCGCTGGCAACCTGGGTGATGCTTTCGCGCAGGGTGTCGACCAGAATGTCGATCTCGCTGGTCCGGAGCGTCAACGGCGGCGACAGGACGTTGAGATGGGCGATCGGCCGCACCAGCACGCCACGCGACTGGCAGGCATCGGCAATTCGCTTGCCGACCCCGACTTCGGGCGGCAGCAGCGTCTTGGTTTCCTTGTTTCCGACGTTCTCGACGCAAAGCATGAAGTGGCTGCCGCGCACGTCGCCGACCAGCGGCAGATCCTGCAGCGTTGCCAGTTTTTCCTCGAAATAGGGCCCGGTGCGGCGGACGTGGCCGCAGATATCCTCGCGCTCCATGATCTCGATGTTCTTCAGCCCGGCCGCGCAGCAGACCGGATGGCCGGAATAGGTATAGCCGTGGGTGAACATTGCACCCTCTGCCTGCGGCTTGCTGATCACCTCGTAGATCGCGTCCGACAGGATGGTCGCCCCAAGCGGCGCATAGGCCGAGGTGAGGCCCTTGGCGCTGGTGATCATGTCCGGCACCATGCCGAACACGCTTTCCGAGGCGAAGAAATGCCCCAGCCGCCCGAAAGCCGTCACCACCTCGTCGGCCACGTACAGGATTTCGTTCTGCCGGCAGATCTCGGCGAAACGCTTGTGATAGCCGGCGGGCGGTACGATGACGCCCCCTGCGCCCATGATCGGTTCGGCGAAGAATACGGCGATATTCTCAGCACCAAGCTCTTCGATCTTGGCGGTGAATTCATCGGCCAGAACGTCAAGGAACTGCGCGTCGGTCAGGCCCTTTGG
>JBATAV010000288.1:0-2009 GCA_049662025.1 Paracoccaceae bacterium
CGGTGCATCGCCCCGGCATCCTTGCCCGCCAGCGCCCGGCGAAAGGCCCCAAGCGCAAGCAAGAGTGGTGTCTCGGCGGGCATTGTCATTGCCAGGTAAAGCCCATGAAGCTGAAACAGCCGGGCGGCCAGAATGTCATGCACCAGCACGGGGTGATAGGTGGCGGTAATTCCCTCAGGGTCGGTCAGGCTGTCAAACCGCGCCCGCATCGCGGCACAGGCGGAAACGGTCTCGGCCAGCTCTGCCGCGGTCAGGTCCTGGGTCAACAGGCACAGCGACAGTTCCCAGACCAGATCGACATCCGACCGCTCTTGTGCCTCCGCCAGCAGCATGAGGGCAATGCCTTTCACGAAGGGGTCAGGCCGGCGGATCGCGGCAAAATCTGTGGCGAACAGCACCACATGGCTGAAGGCATAGGACAGATCGCGGTTGAAGGCCCAGGCCGCCCGCGCATCGCGCAGGATCGCCGCCCCGCGCCAGCCCGGCAGGGCGCCAAGGCCCAGCTTGGCGCGCAGATAGGCGCGCTCGGTCCGGCGATAGGGAGTGACTTCGATCAGGTCGGGCCGGGTGGCGGCCCAGATCGCCAGCACCCGCTCCAGCGCAGGCAGCCGGGGGCCGATGTCGCGCAGAAAAACATAAGGCGTCAGCGCCTGCACCATCTGGAACGGATGGCCCAGCATCGCCAGATGCCCGTCCTCGGTCAGCCGCGCCGCCAGCGCCTCGGCCAGATCGCGCAAGCCGCGCTGCGGACCATGCGCCTGGGTCAGGAAATTCACTGCCATGGCCAATTCCGCCACGGCCTTCGTCGCCTCGGGCGACGGCGTGCCCAGGGCCTGCAACAGCCCAGGCGCCAGTGCCAGCGTTGCCTGCATGGCCCGTCCTTTCAGAGTTGCCCGTCCGTTTTCGGGTTTGAAGCCGGGGGCGGCGGGCCACCCCCGGACAGAGCCTCAGCGGACGATCACGCCCGGATCGACCTTCAGCGCATCATCGCCGGTGTAGACATAGTTCGGGCTGATGAAGGTCCAGGCAGCCAGCGATCCGGGGTTCAGCGTCTCCAGCTTTGCGGCGTGCTCGAGCATTTCGCCCAGCGTCATCTTGGTGTTCACGACACCGGACTTCTGCAGATACTCGATGGATTTGGCACGGTCAGCCATGGCAAGTACTCCTGATTGAAAAGGGTTTGCGGAAATGTCGTCCGGTTGAAAACTTTGTTCCGAACTCAACTTTGATACGCCATGGCAGAAGCTGCGTCAGGTCCGCGATTCCGGACCTTCGGGCCTTTTCAGTCGGGCGGCCACAATTGCGCAAGCGCGGTGGACCGCCACCTCGACGCTCAGGTCGCTGGTGTCGATCATCACCGCATCCCCTGCCGCCTTCAGCGGCGCATCGGCGCGACCGATGTCGCGCGCGTCGCGCTCTTTCACCTGCGCCAGCACCTCGGCTTCATCGCCCCCCACCTCCAGCCAGCGGCGATGGGCGCGAACTTCCGCGCTGGCGGTGATGTAAAGCTTTACCTCAGCCTCGGGGCAGATCACCGTGCCGATATCGCGGCCGTCCAGCACCGCGCCACCGTCACGTCGCGCAAACCGGCGCTGGAAACCAACCAGCGCCGCGCGCACTTCGGGCAGGGTGGCGACCCGGCTGGCGGCAGCGCCCGCCTCCAGCGTTCTGAGGTCGCCCCGGTTCAGATCCTGCAGCGTCAGCCTGCGGGCGGCTTCGGCCGGATCGCCGCCCACCGCCCCCACCGCGCGATACAAGAGCCCGGTATCCAGATGCGCAAAACCGAAGCGTTCAGCCACAGCACGTGAGATCGTGCCCTTGCCCGCCGCCGCCGGACCGTCAATCGCCACCGTGAAGATCATCCTGCCTCCCTGACGGATCGCCCCTGTCGGGCCATGGATGCCTCCGGCGGGAGTATTTGGAAAGGCGCAAGACATGAAGAGCCTTTGCCGGGATTTGCGCCTTTGTAAATACTCCCGCCGGAGGCGTCTTCGGTGTCGGGCGCGGCC
>JBATAV010000289.1:0-1675 GCA_049662025.1 Paracoccaceae bacterium
CTGATCGCGGCGGATTTTGAAGCCGCCGCCGTGAACGCCGGTTCGGTTATCTCGGCAACATTGTTCGGCGCGCTTGCGGCTTCGGGTGCATTGCCGTTTCCCCGTTCGGCCTATGAGGACGCGATCAAGGCGGGCGGCAAGGGAGTAGCGGCCAGCCTCCGCGCCTTTGCCGCCGGGTTTGTGGCGGCTGAGACCGGCGATGCGCCCACTATGCACGAGGCCCAGCCCCCACCCAGCGTGACCGGCCCGACGAACCTGCTGGCGGAATGGGAAAGACTGGCGGCACGGGCAGCGGTCTTGCCGGGCAATTCGCCGGACATGGCGCTGGCCGGGCTACGGAAAGTGGTGGATTTTCAAGATCTTGCCTATGGCCTTGGCTACCTGAACAGGCTGGAATCCCTGGCCGCCCACGACCGAGCGCCCTTTGATCTGACGCGCGAAGGGGCGAAATACATCGCCAATGCGATGGCCTATGACGACGTGATCCGGGTGGCTGATCTGAAAACCCGCGCGCCGCGCTTTACCCGCATCCGGGCCGAGATGGCCGCAGACGACCGGCTGATGCAGCTGACCGAATTCATGCATCCGCGCGCACAGGAAATTGCCGGGATGCTGCCGCGAAAGTGGGGCGAACGCATCGAGGCCAGCCCGAAATGGATGGCGCGGCTTGACCGCTGGTTCGGCCGTGGCCGACGGGTTCGCACCGACAAGCTTCGCGGCTATGCATTGCTTTACTTGCTGGGCGGCATGAAACACCGCCGTCTTGGCAGCCTGCGCCACGCGCAGGAAGTGGCGCATCTGGAACGCTGGCTGGCCGTTGCGATGGGGTATCTGACCCGGGACTATGCGCTGGCGGTCGAGGTGATCCGCTGTCGCCGCCTGATCAAGGGATACTCGGACACCCACGCGCGGGGCCTGTCAAAGTTTGACCGTGTCCTGGACGGAATAGCGCTGGTCGCCGGCCGCGATGATGCTGCCGACTGGGCGCGCCGTTTGCGCGAAGCAGCGTTGCAAGACGAAAAGGGCAAGGCGCTGGACGGCGCGCTGGAAACCATCCGCAGCTTTGCCTGACGCAGAATTGCTGCGCCATCGCTGCGCAGCAATTACACTCATTCAATGCGTTATCCGCTACTCGGCCAGCACCCGGTAGGCACCGTTCCAATAGGCCAGCGCCCCTGCGCCCGGCGTCAAACGCACCGCGCGCACCCGGCCAATCAGGATGGTATGGGTGGCACGGTCGATCATCTCTTCCACCGTGCAGTCGAATGCCGCCGGCGCGCCCTTTAGCAGACGCGCGCCGGTGATGGCGGTTTCCCACACGGCCCCGTCATAGCGCGTGGCCCCCTTGGCGCCGCCAAAACCGGAAAATCGCTCGGCCACCGCCTGATGCGCGGCGCCGAGCGAGGACCATCCGAAACGGCCATACTCCACCAGCAGGGGATGGCTGGAGGAGGTTCGGTTGACGCAGGCCAGCAAAAGCGGCGGGTCGGCGGAAAGGGATATCGCCGAGGTCACCACCATCCCCGAGGCATGGGCGCCATCTCCCACCGTGATCACGCTGCAATTGCCCACATGGGCGCGCATCGCATCGCGGAACTCTTTTGCAGACGGCTCCATCACTTACCTCTCAGCGGATTCCGGCCATGGCAAGACGCGGCAAGACCTCTTGCGCGAA
>JBATAV010000290.1:0-6691 GCA_049662025.1 Paracoccaceae bacterium
GTCCTCTCGGTCAACCTGGGGCTGGAGGGCTGGTTCTCCGACCGCGTCCGCTCGGTCGTCGGCTCCTCGCTGGCGGCCGCGCAGGCCTATGAGGGCGAGCAGCGCAAGGATCTGACCGATGATGCCAACACGCTGGCCGCCTATCTGAACCTCGCCAAGCAGAAAACCTTCTTTCTGCGCGACGACCAGCTGCGCCCGCTGCTGTCTCAGGGGCAAGAGCAGATCCAGCGCGGGCTGAAAGAGGCCTATCTGATCGACGGCACCGGCACCTTGCGCACCCGCGGCGACCGGTCCTATCTGTTCGGCTTCGAGCCGGTGACGCTGGACGATCTGAAGCGCGCCCGCGAGATCGGTCCGGTGCTGATCCAGGACTGGGCCAACAACGAATTCCGCGCGTTGGTGCATCTCGATGCCTTTGCCGACCGCTACCTTTACGTCAGCCGCGATGTCGACGGCTCGATCCTGTCGCTCTTGGATGAAACCCAGGCCACGGTGCAGCTTTATAACCAGCTGGAAAGCGAACGCGGCCGGCTTTTGCTGAACTTCGGCCTGATCTACCTGGGCTTTGCCATCATCCTGATTCTGGCCGCGGTCTGGCTGGGCCTTTGGTTCGCCGAGCGCCTCGCGCGCCCCGTCGGGCGGCTGGCGGGGGCAGCGCAGATGGTCGGCGGCGGCGATCTCGACGTGCATGTGCCCGAAGAAGACGGCGATGACGAAATTGCCATGTTGGGCCGTCTTTTCAACCAGATGACGCGCCAACTTAAAGGTCAGCGTGAAGCCCTGATGGACAGTCACCGCCAGACCGAGCGCCGCCGCAGGCTGTTCGATTCGGTTCTGTCCAACGTCACCGCCGGGGTGATTGGCCTTGATGCCGAAGGCCGGATAGATTTCGTCAACCGCGCCGCCGAACGCCTGCTGGACATTCCCGATGCCCTGCACGAGGTCGCCATCGCGCAAGGCGTGCCGGAATTCGGTGCGCTTTTCGAACGGCTGCGCGATGAGGGCGGCGCCATGGTGCAGGAGGAAATTCGCCTGACCCGGCGCGGCAAGCTGGAAAGCCTGCTGGTGCGGATGAGCGAGCGGCGCACCGAAGGCGGCCGGCTGGAAGGCTTTGTCGTCGCCTTCGACGACGTGACCGATCTGGTTTCCGCCCAGCGGATGGCCGCCTGGGGCGACGTGGCGCGACGCATCGCACATGAAATCAAGAACCCGCTGACGCCCATTGCGCTGTCGGCCGAACGCATCAAGCGCAAGTTCCGCTCTCAGGTGCAACAGCCTGAAGACCTTGAACAATACACCGACGTGATCGTGCGCCAGACCAACGACCTGCGGCGTATCGTCGATGAATTCTCCAAATTTGCCCGGATGCCCGAACCCGATCGACGCGAAACCGATCTGGTGCAACTTCTGCGCGATGCCATCACCTTGCAGGAAAGCGGCCAGCCCGGCGTGCACTTTGCGGTCGATATTCCCAATGCGCCGGTGATCATGGATCTGGATGCGACGATGATCGCCCAGGCCTTGACAAATCTGATCAAGAACGCAGGCGAAGCCATTGAAACCTTGCAGGAAAAGGGTGCGCCCAAAGGGTTGGTACCGGAAATCCGCATCCAGATGCAGGTGATCGACGGCGAAAGCGTCATCCGCATCATCGACAACGGCATCGGCCTGCCGCTGGACCGGGCGCGGCTGTTCGAGCCCTACGTCACCACCCGCGAAAAGGGCACCGGCCTTGGCCTGCCCATCGTCAAGAAGATCATCGAGGAACACGGGGGCCAGCTGGCCTTGCTGGATGCCCCCGTTTTTGAAGGCAATGCCCATGCCGGCGCCATGGCCGAGATCCGCCTGCCGCGGCTCGCCAAACGCCGGATGGGCCGGAACATCGGGCCGCACAGTGGCGGCCAAGGGGGTTAACGGTATGAGCATTCTGATTGTCGACGACGAAAAAGACATCCGCGAACTGATCGGGGACATTCTCAAGGACGAGGGCTATCCCATTCGTCTGGCAGGGAATTCCGACGATTGCATGGCCGAGATCAACGCCGATCCTCCGGCGTTGATGATCCTGGACATCTGGCTCAAGGACAGCCGGATGGACGGCATCGACATTCTGAAATCGGTCAAACGCGACAACCCCGATATCCCGATCATCATCATCTCGGGCCATGGCAACGTCGAAATCGCCGTCGCCGCGATCAAGCAGGGCGCCTATGACTTCATCGAAAAGCCCTTCAACATCGACCAGCTCATGGTGGTGGTCAGCCGCGCGATGGAGACCAGCCGGCTGCGCCGCGAGAACCAGGAACTGCGCCGCAAGGATGTGACGACCTCCGAGATGATCGGATCAAGTCCGTCGTTCAAGGCCCTGAAATCGCAGCTGGACAAGGTGACCAAGTCGAACGGTCGGGTGATGCTGACCGGTCTGCCCGGCAGCGGCAAGGAACTCGCCGCGCGCTTCATCCACGCCAATTCCAACCGCGCCTCGGCACCCTTCATCAGCGTCTCGTCGGCCACGGTCGAACCTGACCGCATGGAAGAGGTGCTGTTTGGCCGCGAAACCGCCGAACGCGGCGTCGAGCCGGGCCTGCTGGAGCAGGCGCATGGCGGCGTGGTCTATTTCGACGAGGTCGGCGACATGCCGCTGGGCACCCAGTCCAAGATCCTGCGGGTGCTGACCGAACAGCAATTCACCCGCGCCGGCGGCACCGACAAGGTGCGGGTCGATCTGCGGGTGATCTCGTCCACCACCCGCGACCTGCCCTCGGAAATCCGCGTCGGTCGGTTCCGGCAGGAACTGTTCGACCGGCTGAACGTGGTGCCGATCCCGGTGCCACCGCTGGCCGACCGGCGCGAGGACATTCCCGAACTGACCCGCTATTTCGTCGACTGGTTCCACCGCACCCAGGGCCTGCCCGCCCGGCCGCTGACGCAAGAGGCCGAGGCGATGCTGCAGACCATGTCCTGGCCCGGCAACATCCGCCAGTTGCGCAACGTGATCGAGCGGGTACTGATCCTCGGCGAGGGCGGCGGCCCGATCGAGGCAAAGGAACTGCCCGGGCTGGAGCCGCAGGGCCAGGGTGGCATCGGCGAAGGCATGGTTCTCGGCGGCACCATCGCCACGCTCCCCCTGCGCGAGGCGCGCGAGCTTTTTGAACGCGAATATCTGCTGACCCAGATCAACCGCTTTGGCGGCAACATCAGCCGCACCGCCAATTTCGTCGGCATGGAGCGTTCTGCCCTGCACCGCAAGCTGAAGTCGCTGGGGGTGGTGACCGGCTCCAAGAACGGCGGCCGCGGCGCGCATTTCGAGGATGAAGAAGAGGTCTGACCTCGCGAAAGAAGGGCGCGGAATTGACCCCTGCAGCGGCAAGTGCGAAAGAAGGCGCAATGGGGCATCGACCCCGATGGAGTAACGCATGAAGGTGATCATCTGCGGCGCGGGGCAGGTGGGCTGGCAGATCGCCCGCCACCTCTCGGGCGAAAAGAACGATGTCACCGTGGTCGACGTCAACGCCGAGCTGGTGCGCCGCGCGACTGAAACGCTGGATGTGCAGGGCGTCGTCGGCTTTGCCAGCCACCCCGATGTGCTGGCCCGCGCCGGCGCACGCGACGCCGACATGATCATCGCCGCCACCCATTCCGACGAGGTGAACATGGTCTGCTGCCAGATCGCGCAGTCGGCCTTCAACGTCACCCGCAAGATCGCCCGCATCCGCGCGCAGGAATACCTCGATACCGCCTATTCCGACCTCTACAACATGGACCGTCTGGCCATCGATGTGGTGATCAGCCCCGAACGCGAAGTGGCCGAGGCCGCCTTGCAGCGGCTGGCCGCCCCCGCCACTTTCGATACCGAAATGTTCATGGGCGGCCGCGCTCAGCTTCTGGGCATCCAGCTCAGTGGCGATTGCCCGGTGCTGAACACCCCCCTGCGCCAGTTGAACGAACTTTTCCCCACCCTGCGCGCCATCGTGGTCGGCGTGCGCCGCGAAGGCAGCCTCTTCGCCCCCGATCCCGGCGACCAGCTGTTGCCCGAGGATCAGATCTACGTCTTCACCCATTCCGAAGACGTCAACCGCTGTCTGGAAATCTTCGGCAAGAAGAACCAGAAGCAGGAACGGGTGGTGATCATTGGCGGCGGCAACGTCGGCCTTGGCGTGGCCAAGGCACTGGAGACCCGCACCGAACGCACCCGCGCCAAGATCATCGAGAAAAACCGCGCCACCGCCGAACGCGCCGCCGATGCGCTGGAACGCACCATCGTGCTTTACGGCGACGGCATGGACATGGACCTTCTGATGGAGGCCTCGATCGACCGCGCCGATGCGGTGCTGGCCGTCACCGATGACGACAAGACCAACCTTCTAGTCGCCGTGCGCGCCAAGCAGGCGGGCTGCCGGCTGGCCATCGCGCTGGTCAACGACCCGACCCTTGCCCCCCTGATGTCGGCCCTCGACATCGACGCCTACATCAACCCGCGCGCCACCACCGTCTCGTCGATCCTGCGCCACATCCGGCACGGTCGGGTGCGCGGCGTCTATTCCATCGGCGATGCCGAGGCCGAACTGATCGAGGCGCAGGTGATGACCACCTCGCCGATGTCCGGCCGCCTGGTGCGCGAGATCGAGTTTCCCGAAGGCGTGCTGGTTGGCGCGGTGATGAAGGGCGACAAGGTGATGAAACCCACCGGCGATCTGCGCATCGAGGCGGGCGATCTCATCGCCATGTTCGCCATGACCAAGGACGTGCCAGAGGTCGAGCGCCTGCTGCAGGTCTCGATCGACTTCTTCTAGAATGCTGACCCGGCTGGCCCACCTGCCGCTGATCGTCGTCCTTCTGGGGGCGACGGCGCTGTTTTGCTGGCTGCCCGCGCTGCATGCGCTGGTGTTGCGCGATCATGGCGTGGCGCGGGCGTTCTTCTACTCCGGCGGCACCTTGCTGGTGCTGACCGTGATGCTGGCGCTGGCGACCGCCGCCTGGACGCCGAGGAATGCCGCGCGCAGTCATCTGGCCACGCTGGTCGGGGCCTATGTGCTGTTGCCGCTGGCCATGGCGCTGCCCTTCGCCCAAGCGGTGCCGAGCACCTCGTTCGCCAATGCCTGGTTCGAGATGCTGTCTTCCTTCACCACCACCGGCGCCACGGGCTATGACCCCGAACGCCTGCCGCCTTCGGTGCATCTGTGGCGGGCCACCGTGGGCTGGTTCGGCGGCTTCTACATCCTTCTGGCGGCCTATGCGGTGCTGGCACCCTTGAATCTGGGCGGGGCCGAGGTGATCTCGGGGCGGGTGCCGGGGCGCGGCGCCACCGGCGCCACCCAGATCACCCGCATCGCCGAACCTGCCGAACGCATCACCCGCTACGCGCTGGCGATCTTTCCGATCTACACCGGCCTGACGCTGATCTTGTGGGTGGCGCTGCTGATCGCGGGTGAAAACGGTCTGATCGCCCTCAGCCATGCGATGGGCACGCTGTCCACATCGGGCATCTCTGCCGGGCACGGGATGAAGTCATCGGTCACCGGTGTCGCCGGAGAGGCGCTGATCCTGGTCTTCCTGATCTTTGCGGTGACCCGCCGCGCCTTGCCGTTTACCGGGCTTGCCGACCGCGCGGTGCCGCTGAGGCGCGACCCCGAAGTGCGGCTGGCGGCCCTGTTCATCGTCGTGGTGCCGCTGGTGCTGTTGTTGCGCCATGTGCTGGTAACGCGGGCCTATGACGGTCTGAACGTGCTGTCGGGCATCCTCGGCACGCTTTGGGGCGCGATCTTCACCGCGGCCTCGTTTCTGACCACCACCGGCTATGAAAGCGCCTATTGGGGCTCTGCACGGCTGTGGTCGGGGCTTGAGGCGCCGGGGATGATGCTCTTGGGGCTGGCGATCATCGGCGGCGGGGTGGCCACCACGGCGGGGGGGGTCAAGCTCTTGCGGGTCTACGCCCTGTTCCGCCATGGCGAGCGCGAGCTGGAGCGGATCGTCCATCCCTCGTCGGTGGGCGGGCAGGGGTCCGAGGCCCGCCGGATGCGCCGCGAGGGCGCCTACATGGCCTGGATCTTCTTCATGCTCTTTGCCATGTCCATCGCCGTCACCATCCTGGTGCTGTCGATGGCCGGGGTGCAGTTTCAGAACGCGCTGGTTCTGTCGATCGCCACGCTGACCACGACCGGCCCGCTGGCCGATGTGGCACTTTCCGCACCGATCGGCTACGACCAGTTTCCGCTGTCGGTAAAGCTGGTGCTGGGGACGGCGATGATTGTCGGGCGGTTGGAAACACTGGCGCTGATCGTGCTTTTCGCCCCGGCAGGGTGGCGGCACTAGCCCTGCGCGCAAGGAGTGGCGAAAACCCATTGGTAAAGGTCTGATTTTGGGTCTGGAATCTTGCAGATTCCCATACCATACTCGCCACTGCCTCCTTTGGGGCTGGGACGGCGACGGATTGCACCGACAATTATCACAGACCCGCGGCTGAACGCGCGGCGCAACGCAAGGCAAAACAACAATGGCTGGCGACAAGCAAAACCTGCAGGACGCGTTCCTGAACCACGTCCGCAAGGCCAAGGTGCCGGTGACGATCTTCCTGATCAACGGTGTCAAGCTGCAGGGCGTGATCACCTGGTTTGACAATTTCTGCGTGCTGTTGCGTCGCGATGGCCAATCTCAGCTTGTCTACAAGCATGCGATTTCCACCATCATGCCC
>JBATAV010000291.1:0-9290 GCA_049662025.1 Paracoccaceae bacterium
GGGCCTTGGCCTTCGATCCCAGCCATCTGGCGAAAACGCGGTGCGAGTTGATCGACGCCCTGCGCGACGACCCCGAAAGGTTTCGCGGCAAGCTCGGCACCCATGATCCGGCGGCATCGGAGGTGGGTTATCTGTTTGCCACCCAGGACGCCAGTTTCGTCAATACTTTCTGATGGCTGGCCGAAGTCATGGGGCGGCCGGACGCGCAGCGTTACTGCTGTTCGGGCAACATGATCGCCGATCTGGCGGCTGAGCGATTGCTGGTCGCCTTCAGCGTGGTGGGCAGCTATGGGCTGATCAGTTCGGCCAGGGGCAGAGGGCTGATCATCATCGCGCCAGAGGATTTAACCCTGCAGCTGATCCGCACCGCGCTGGTGCCGACAACCGCCAAACTCCTGATCTGGGCGGCAATTTCCTGCAGTTCCTGCGATCATCGATGGGCCAGGCCTCGTTGCAGGGCAAGCCGGGGATAGGCGCGACGGCGGGGCTTTTGGCCGGTCTGGGCCGGGTGCGGTCGGGGGCTTTTGGGGGGGATGGGCGGCGGCGATGGTGCGGATCTGGCGCTCGGCGCAGCCGGTTGAAAACGCGGTGCCAATCGGGGTGGACGGGGCGTTTGGCGGCGTCTTCCCAACGTCTTCCCAACGTCTTCCTTGCGTCTTCCATCTGATGCGCCTGCGGTCGCAGCAACCGCGTCTGGCGAATTCAGGTCTGCGGGCGAAGGCGAACCGAATGTCATTGACTCTGGGGCGTGGGGTTTGTCCAATTGGTCAAGGGAGCGGCACAACCGACTCCTGCATAAAAACAACCGGGAGATGAAAGATGCACCTGAAGCATGGATTTGGCCGTGCCGCGGCGGTAGCGGTGCTGCTGGCCGGCACGGCACCCTTGGCGCTGTTCGCCGAGACGCCTGCCGACACGTTGGTGGTGGCCGATGCCATCGACGACATTGTCTCGATCGACCCCGGCGAGGCGTTCGAATTCTCTGGCGTCGATCTGAACAACAACACCTACGACACCTTGGTCGAGCTGGACCCGGCCAAGCCGGGCGAGCTGGTTCCGGGTCTGGCCGAAAGCTGGTCGGTGGATGATGACGGGATGACCTATCACTTCAAGGTCAAGTCGGGGATCACCTTCAGCAGCGGCAACCCGATGACGGCGGAAGACGCCGCCTTTTCGCTGCGCCGGGTGGTGAAGATGAACAAGACCCCGGCCTTCATCCTGACCCAGTTCGGCCTGACGGCGGAAAACGTGGATCAGATGATCACCTTCGACGGCGACATGGTGACGGTGAAGACCGACAAGGCCTATGCGCCCTCGTTCATCTACAACTGCCTGACGGCGGGTGTGGCGAACATCGTCGACATGAAGACCGTCATGGCCAATGAGGTTGACGGCGACTTGGGCAACGCCTGGCTGAAGGCCAACAGTGCGGGCACCGGGGCCTATGTGCTGAAAAGCTTCAAGCCGAACGAAGGCTATGTGCTGGAGCGGCGCGAGGGCCACTGGCGCGGCGATGCGGCAATGAAGACGGTCTTCATGCAGCATATCCCCGAAGGCGCGACCGAGCGGCTCTTGCTGGAAAAGGGCGACATCGACATCGCGCGCGAGTTGACGCCCACCGATATCGAGGGCCTTGCCGGCAACCCCGACGTCAAGGTGCAAACCGACGTCGGCGGGCAGATCTACTATCTGGCGCTGAACCAGAAGAAGGCCGAACTGGCCAACCCGAAGGTGCAGGAGGCGATGCGCTGGGCGGTGGACTACAAGGGCATGACCGACAGCATCCTGAAGGGGATGTGGGTCGAGCATCAGGCCTTCCTGCCTGCGGGATTCCTGGGCGCGCTGACCGAGAACCCCTATAGCCTCGATCTGGAAAAGGCCAAGGCGCTGATGGCCGAAAGCGGCCTGACGCTGCCGATCGACATCGGCTTTACCGTGCGCAACAATCAGGAGCGGATGGATATCGCGCAGTCGATCCAGAACACCTTCGGACAGATCGGCATCAACCTGGTCTTGGATGTGGGCGACGGCAAGCAGGGTCTGGAAACCTATCGCGGCCGCAAGCACGACATCACGCTGCAGACCTGGGGGCCGGATTATCCCGATCCGAACACCAACGCCTCGACCTTTGCCGACAACCCCGACAACAGCGACGAGGCCAAGGCGACCGGCTATCTGGCCTGGCGGACGGCATGGGATCCGGGTGCCTTGAAAGCGATCACCCAAGCCGCCGTGGTGGAGAAAGACACCGACAAGCGCAAGGCGATGTATGAGGACCTGCAGCGCAGCGTGCGCGACAACTCGGCCTTCGTATTCATGTTCCAGCAGGCGCGACAGGATGCGATGCGCGCCAATGTGATGGGATTCTATGCCGGTGGGGCGACCGACTCGGTGTCCTACTGGACAATCACCAAGTAAGCGACAGGGCCGCCGCCTTTGCGGGTGGCGGCCCGCCATCGCATGACAGATACATCCATTCCCCGACATGACCATCGGCTTGCCCGACTGTTGAAGCAGATCGCCATCGGCGTGCTGACGCTGGCGATCACCATTCTGGGGCTGCTGATGATCACCTTCATCATCGCCCGCGTGGTGCCGATCGACCCGGTTCTGGCCATTGTGGGAGAGCGCGCGACCGAAGCGCAGATGCAGGCCGTGCGCGAGGCGCTGGGGCTGGACCAACCGTTCTGGTGGCAGTTCGTGATCTATATTTCGGACGCGGTGCAGGGCGATCTGGGCAAGTCGATCCGCACCGGGCTGCCGGTGTCGCAGGAAATCGCCCGGTTCTTCCCCGCGACGCTGGAGCTGGCGACGCTGGGCACCATCTTCGGCACGCTGGTCGGCGTGCCTGCGGGCGTACTGGCCGCAACCCGGCCGGGGTCATTCTCGGACCAGATCGTGCGGCTGGTCGGGCTGATGGGCTATTCGATGCCGATCTTCTGGCTGGGGTTGATCGGCCTTCTGGTGTTCTACGGCAAGCTGGACTGGGTGGCCGGCCCCGGCCGTCTGGACCCGACCTATGACATGATGATGCAGTTCCAGCTGACTCAATACACCGGGATGGTGCTGATCGATTCCGCGCTGAACGGCGCCTGGGAGATCTTTCGCAATGCGATCAGCCACATCATCCTGCCCGCGGGCCTTCTTGGCTATGTGTCGATGGCCTATATCAGCCGGATGACCCGCAGCTTCATGATGAACGAGCTGGGGCAGGAATACATCACCACCGCGCGGGTGAAGGGCATGCCGGAATGGCGGGTGATCTGGGTGCATGCGATGAAGAACGTGATGGTGCCGCTGATTACGGTGATTGCACTCAGCTATGCTTATCTGCTGGAAGGCTCGGTCCTGACCGAGACGATCTTTGCCTGGCCCGGGCTTGGCAGTTACATCACCAATGGGCTTTTCGCCAATGACATGCCTGCGGTGCTGGGCGGCACGGTGGTGGTGGGCGTGGCCTTCGTGACGCTGAACATGGTCAGCGACATCATCTATCGCCTGGTCGATCCGAGGGCGCGGACATGAGCGGGGTGCGCGGCTGGCTGACCGATCCGAACCCCGCGTCGCGCCGACAGGCGCGGGCGGGCCAGATGTGGTTGGCCTGGCTGCGGATCCGGCGCAACAATCTGGCAATGGCGGGGCTGGTGATCGTGGCGCTTTTGCTGATCCTGGCGGCACTGGCGCCGGTGCTGGCGCCGCATGATCCCTTTGTGCAGGATCTGTCGCGCCGTCTTTTGCCGCCGGGCACGCCGGGCAATATCCTCGGCACCGATGATTTCGGCCGTGATATCCTGAGCCGCATCCTTTTTGGATCGCGAATCACGCTGTACATCGTGACACTGGTGGCGGTGACAGCGCCGGTTCTGGGCCTCCTGGTCGGCACGGTCGCGGGCTATTTCGGCGGTTGGGTCGATGCGGTCTTGATGCGGGTTACCGATATCTTCCTGGCCTTCCCGCGGCTGATCCTGGCCCTTGCGCTGGTCGCCGTGCTGGGACCGGGGATCGAGAACGCGGTGCTGGCCATCGCCCTGACCGCCTGGCCGCCCTATGCCCGCGTCGCACGGGCCGAGACGCTGACCGTGCGCAACTCGGACTATATCGCGGCGATCCGGCTGCAGGGCGCGGGCCATGCCCGGATCATCGCCGGGCATGTGGTGCCGATGTGTCTGCCCTCGGTCATCATCCGGGTGACGCTGGACATGGCGGGGGTGATCCTGATCGCCGCCGGTCTGGGCTTTCTGGGCCTTGGCGTGCAGCCGCCGCTGCCGGAATGGGGGCTGATGATCTCGTCTGGCCGCAAGTTCCTGTTTGAACAATGGTGGGTCGCCACCATGCCGGGCCTTGCCATCTTCATCGTCTCGCTGGGCTTCAACCTGCTTGGAGATGGTCTGCGCGATGTGCTGGACCCAAGGAGCGCGGCGAAATGAACGACGCAAAGCGCCTGCTTGAGGTCGATAACCTGCGCGTCACTTTTGATACCGAAACCGGACCGGTGCATGCCGTGCGCGGCGTGTCGTTTTCGCTTGGCCGCGAGCGGCTGGGGATCGTCGGCGAATCGGGTTCGGGAAAGACGATGGCTGGCCGCGCCCTGTTGCGGCTGATCCGGCCGCCGGGGCGGATTTCGGCAAACCGGATGGTGTTTGACGGCCAGGACCTGCTGGCGGCCAGCGAGCGGGACATGCGCGCCCTGCGCGGCAATCGCATCGGCATGGTGATGCAAGACCCGAAATACTCGCTGAATCCGGTGATGACCGTAAGCGAGCAGTTGACCGAGGGCCTGCGCCTGCGCGACCGGATCGGCCGCGCCGAGGCCCGCGCCAAGGCCATTTCGGCCCTTGAGGCGGTGCAGATCCGCGACCCCGAGCGGGTGATGGAGGCCTACCCGCACGAATTGTCGGGCGGCATGGGCCAGCGGGTGATGATCGCGATGATGCTGATCCCCGAGCCTGACCTTCTGATCGCGGATGAGCCGACAAGCGCGCTGGACGTGACGGTGCAGGCCGAAGTGCTGTCGATCCTGGATGCGCTGGTGCGCGACCGGGGGATGGGGCTGATCTTCATTTCCCACGACCTGCGGCTGGTGGCGCGGTTCTGCGACCGGGTACTGGTGATGTACAAGGGAAAGGTGGTCGAGGAGATCGAGGCCGCCAATCTGCTGGCCGCGAAACACCCCTATACGCGCGGCTTGCTGAACTGCCTGCCGCGCATCGGCGGCGCGCGTGGCCCGCTGCCGGGGCTGGACCGCTCTGGCGACTGGGCGAAAGACGGTGCGGCATGAGCCTGATCGAGGTCGAGAACCTGACAGTCATCTTCCGCGCCAAGGGCCATGAGGTGCGCGCCGTGGACGGCGTCAGCCTGTCGGTCGAGGCGCGCGAAAGCTATGGGCTGGTGGGCGAAAGCGGATCGGGCAAATCCACCATCCTGCGGGCGATCTGCGGGTTGGCCCCGATCTCGGGCGGCACCATCCGCATCGACGGCAAGACCTTGCCCAGCCCGCGCGGAAAGGCCTTCTCGGCCCAGGTGCAGATGGTTTTTCAGGACCCCTACGCCAGCCTGCACCCCCGCCACACCATCGACCGCACGCTGTCCGAACCGCTGGCGATTCACGGGCTGGCGGGATCGGACATCCGGGTGGTCAAGGCGCTGGAGGATGTGGGCCTGCCCGCAGCCTTTCGTTTCCGATATCCGCATCAGCTGTCAGGCGGCCAGCGCCAGCGGGTGGCGATTGCGCGGGCGTTGATGCTGGAGCCGCAGATATTGCTGCTGGACGAACCCACCTCGGCGCTGGATGCCTCGGTGCAGGCCGAGGTCCTGAACCTGCTGGACGGCTTGCGCGAGGACCGCGGCCTGACCTTTCTAATGGTCAGCCACGATCTGGCGGTGATCGACCACATGTGCGACCGGGTGCTGGTGATGCAGCATGGCCGCGCGGTCGAGGAACTGTCGCGCGACGCGCTGGCTGCGGCGCAGATGACCACCGACTACGCCCGCAGCCTGTTCGACGCCTCGGCCGACCGGATGCTGGCCCCGGCAGGGGGTGCCGCATGATCCCGGTCTTCGATGGCCACAACGACTTTCTGCTGCGCCTGTTGCAAGACCCCGCGCGGCGCGACGAGAACTTCCTGACCGGCGAAGGCAAGGGCCACCTCGACCTGCCGCGGATGCGGGCCTCGGGCTTTGCCGGCGGCTTTTTCGCGATCTATCTGCCCTCGGCGGTGGCGCATGACGACGCCGACTATCAGGCCCGAATGGAGCATCCGCCCTATACCCTGCCCCTGCCCGATCTGATCCCCTTTGCCGACGCCATCGGCCCGGCCAGTGCCGCCGCCGGGCATCTGATGTGGATGGAACGCGCAAGCGGCGGCGCGCTGAAGATCTGCCGCACGGCGGGCGAATTGCGCGCCTGCGTGGCGAACGGCGTGATCGCCGCGATCCTGCACATGGAGGGCGCCGAGGCTATCGACGACAACCTGGACGCGCTGCACCTTTTCCACGCCATCGGCCTGCGCTCTCTCGGCCCCGTTTGGTCGCGACCGACGATCTTCGGCCATGGCGTGCCCTTCGCCTTTCCGTCCAGCCCCGACACCGGGCCGGGGCTGACCGAGGCGGGCAAGCGGCTGGTCAGGGCATGCAACCAGCTGCGGATCATGCTGGACCTGAGCCACATGAACGAGGCCGGTTTCAACGATGTTGCACGCCTGTCGGACGCGCCGCTGGTTGCCACCCATTCCAACGCCCATTCGGTGACGCCATCCAGCCGCAACCTGACCGACCGCCAACTGGCGATGATCCGCGACTCCGGCGGCATGGTCGGGTTGAACTTCTCGGTCTCGTTCCTGCGGGCCGACGGGCGGCGACTGGCCGATTGCGGCTGGGACCCGATCCTGCGCCACATGGACCACCTGCTGAGCAACCTCGGCGAAGACCATCTCGGCTTTGGCTCGGATTTCGACGGTTGCACCACGCCGGAGGTCATCGGCGACGTCTCCGGCCTGCCCAGGTTGATCGCGGCGCTGGCGGCGCACGGCTACGACCGCCCGCTGCTGGAGAAGCTGGCCCACGGCAACTGGCTGGCCCTGCTGGACCGCACCTTCGGCGCCTGAACTGGCCGGGGCCTGCGGCGCGAAAGCAGTTTCAAAGGCGCAAATCAGGATGTGGCCTTCAGGGATTTGCGCCTTTCCAAATACTCCCCGCGGAGCGGCCGGGTCTGCCGCAGCACTACGGCCGACAGGTTCGCACCAGCCAGCCCAGGGGATGTGCCGAAAAGCCATGGCAGGCAGAGCCGTCGGCGAAATCGATGGACCAGTTTTCCCAGGTCGTGGCTTCGCCCGCCTTGGCCCAGCGGCCCCAGCGGGCAGCGATGATGGCGCGGATGTCGGCAGGGCGGCCAAGGCGGTCGAGGGCCTGAAAGAGGTAGTGGTGCATGAACGGACTGGCCAGGGTCAGCTTTCCGGGGCTGGCGGTGTCGTCGAGATCCAGCGAGCGGGCGATGATCGCGTCGGCCAGAGGTGCCGCCGCGTCGTCGCTGACGCAGCCGGTCAGGATCAGGAGCGCAAGTGCCAGTTGGCAGGCCGGATCGCCACCGGGGCTTTCGCGCCAGCCTTGCGAGGAGAGGTGGGTTTCCCGCAGGCGGGCGGCCAGGGCTGCGGCTTCGGCGACCCAGGCGTCGGCCTCGGGCACCGCGATACGCTTCGCCAGCGTTGCCGCAAGGTTCAGTGCATGAACATAGCGCAGATTGTAGGTCAGGTTCGGCTCGGCCCGCGACATCGGCGACCAGTCAAGGAACAGGCGGCGACCGGGCTGGCTGCGGATCAGGCCGTCCTCGGCATGGTCTCGGGCCATGCGCGCCAGCATCCGACACAGGGTGGGCCAATGACGGCGCAGCACATCGTCAGCCTCGGTGGCGCCGGGGTGGCTGGCATAGGCGGCCAAGAGCTCTACCCAGGAAAAGTTGTAGTCGGTAACGACATAGGCGGGCACATCGCCGGGCAGGACCGAGGGCAGGATGCCGTCTGCCGCAGCACCTTCGGCGGCCATTTGAATGGCAAAGCGCAACGGGCGCGGGTCGTCGCTGAGGGCTTGCAAGGCATAGGATTGCGCCACCACATCGCCCAGCCATTGGCTGCTTTCGCGCCAGATGCTGTCGACGTACCCGTCTTGCAGGCAATTCAGCGTGGTGCGGCGGCACATCTGCGCCACTGCGGTCAGGGTGGCGTCACCGAAATCCGGCAGCGGCTTTTCTGCCAGCGGATAGCTGGGGAGGCGGGCATGGAAAGCGGGCGCGGGGGTGACGAGGGCCACGGTGTCGAGGCGGAAGATCAGGTAGCGGCCGCCGCGCGGCGTGAAGCCTTCAACCTCTTGTTGCCCCTTGCGCAGGGTGGTGCGGTCAGTCGGGCGCATGCGGCAGTAGGTGGAGGGGTCAGAGAGAAGGACTTCGCCGCTGCGCAGTTTCTCGGCATAGGAGATGGTCAGCGTTTCCCCCCCTGCCCCGGCCAGCGCGGCCCCGGCAACGCAAGTGCGGCTGTCGCATAGGTCAAAGACCCAGATCGCGGTCTGGCCGGGGGGCAGGGTGTCGGGGATCGGCCCCGGTTTGCAGGTCGCAAAGGCGGCGCGCAGGTCGGCGTGCGGGTCGTCGGTTGTTGGCGGCGTGGGGCCGAAGCGGGTTTGCCAAAGGGTGTCCAATGGGCGCTGCTCTTCGATCAAAAGTGGCGTGGCACGGGAACGCAGGCTGGCCCAGACCGGACCTTCGGGCGGCTGGACGACGCGCGGGGTGGACCAGGCAGAGGCATCAGCCTGTTGCCAATCCTCGGCCGCGTGCATAGCGCGCAGCTCCACCCCGGTGCCGTAGATCGAGACGCGGGGGACCTTGGCATTCCATGACAGATCGCGCTTCACCCGCCAGCTTTGGTCGCTGCGCAAAAGGGCTTTGCCATCCGCGTCAAGCCAGCCGATCATCCCGCAGGCGGCGCGGTGGACATAGGCGAAATGCGAATAGCCGGGGGAATAGACCTGCACGGCGATGTGGTTCGGGCCGGGGCGCAGCTCGGCAGTGACTTCGCGGGCATCGACGGCCATTGACGAGGGCCAGGACCGTTCGGGGCCGCGACCGATGAAGGCCCCGTTGACCCATAGCCGATAGCGGCTGTCAGCCGAAAGGTGCAGGATCGCGGCCTTTGGCACGGCTTGAAGCGCCACATCGGCGCGGAAGTTCAGGTAGCACTCGGCCAGATCGAACGGATGGTCCGAGCCGATCCAGAAGGTGCCATCCGGTGCCTTCACTGCAGCGTGCC